>CAZGTW010000001.1:0-65977 GCA_964528815.1 uncultured Actinomycetota bacterium
TATGTTTCGCTGCAATTGTTCAAACCCGCTTAACTGCCGTTTTTTAACTTTTGGCCAGAAGCTCCCTGAGGCTTGTAAATCTCTGCTCGACAATGTTTTTATTTACAGCAATTCCTATCGCTTTCTTGCTTCCTACAAGTACAGCAAGCTCCCTTGCTCTTGTGATTGCAGTATATAAGAGATTTCTTTGAAGCAGCATATAATGGGAAGTCAGGATAGGGATTATTACACATTTAAACTCTGAACCCTGTGATTTATGTATTGAGATTGCATATGAAAGGCTCAACTGGTCCAGGTCATAAAAGTCATACTGCACATTCCTTCCATCAAAATCGACTGTAACTGTTTTCATTTCATTATCAACATCGCAGATAGAGCCTATATCACCGTTATAAACTTCTTTTTCATAATTATTTTTTAATTGTATGACCCTGTCCCTTAATTTAAAATCTGAAAGGCCCCTTGAAATATAAGGACCGGTTTTATTAAGGCGCTCCTGTATTCTCATGTTCAGATTTCCTGCACCCACTATGCCCCTGTTTGTGGGCACTATTACCTGTATATCCCTCATCGGGTCATAATTAAAGCTTGCCGGTATCCTTTCTGTTAAAAGTTCAAGCACCAGCTCCACAACCTTCTGCGGTTCTATCCTGTCAACAAAGAAAAAATCACTTTTATCATCGTTTTTCATAATAGATGGAAAAAGGCCATCCCTGATCCTGTGCGCATTATAAATTATCCTGCTTTTGCCGCCCTGCCTGTATATCCTTTCAAGCTTAACAACAGTGAAAGAATTTGAAGCAATTATATCTGAAAGGATATTGCCGGGACCGACTGCAGGAAGCTGGTCCACATCGCCGACAAGGATAAGAGATGCCGTCTTTTTCAGGGACTTTAGAAATGCTTTAAATAGCCTGATATCTATCATTGAAGCTTCGTCAACTATTACAAGATCAGCATCAAGAGGGTCGTTCTCATCTTTTAAAAACCTGTTGATTTTCGGCTGGTATTTTAGAAGCCTGTGTATGGTCTTTGCTTCGCGTCCGGTTGCTTCAGTGAGCCTTTTAGCAGCTCTTCCCGTTGGCGCACAAATCAGTATCTTTCTTGAAAAGCTGTCATAATACCTGGTAATAACATCTAAGATTGTGCTTTTGCCTGTTCCGGGGCTTCCGGTAATTATAAGCACTTTTTCAGAAATTGATTTTGTTACTGCTTCCATTTGAATTTCATCAAGTTCTATTTTTTGTCCATTTTGCCAGGTAAAACTGTCAATGATCTTTTCTGCCGGTAACTTATTACTGTTATTTTCAGGAAAGGATGCGGCTGTGTCCCTTATATCTTTTAACTTTGATGCAACAAATATTTCATCTTCATATATATTTTTTAGATAAATCCTGCCATCTGCATTATTATCAATTATAATTTTACCTTCGGTCTCAAGTTGTTTTGAAGCGTTTATTATTGCCGTTTCACCGCATTCAAGAAGCTGGATTGCAGCCCTGAAAAAGTCCTCTACCGGATAATAACAATTCCCGGCATCTGTTATTTCGTTTAAAAGATAGAGCACGCCTGATTTTATGCGGAACTCTGATTCTTTTTCTATTCCCATCCTGCCGGCTATGCTGTCTGCTGTTTTAAAACCTATGCCTGTTATGTCTTCAATAAGCTTGTATGGGTTGGTCTTTAATATGCTGATTGAATTGTTGCCATATGAATTATATATCTTTGCAGAATAATTATTGCTGATGCCGCATGACTGCATGAAAATCATTATTTCACGTATATCTTTTTGTTTCTTCCACTCATCTTTTATAAGCTCTATTCTTTTTTTTCCAAGACCCTCTACTTCATTTAGCCTTCCGGGATGTTTATCCATGATTTCCAGCGTTTCAAGGCCAAAGGCTTTGACAATTCTTGATGCGATTACTGGACCAATCCCTTTTATGAGCCCTGAACCAAGATATTTTTCTATACCTTCTTCTGTTGCGGGCACCGTCACTTCTATGCACTGTATTTCAAATTGCGGGCCGTATTTTCTGCTGTTTACCCAACGGCCGGTAGCAGATATTTTTTCTCCGGGTTTAATATCAAGCGTATAACCGACAACAGTGATTTGCTGGTTATTTTCTTCGTTTTGAAGTCTTCCGATGAAATAATCATTATCAGGGTTTCTGTAGACTATTTTTGACAGTATGCCTTTTATTGTATCAGTTTGCTGCTGTGCCATTGGACTTAAAACCAGTGTTTATAATTATTATTTTAAGTGTAGCTCCGGATAAATCCTATGGAATCTTTAAGATCGAAAGTAAGCTTTGTCCCATCTTTGCGAAGCTCAATCTCAAGTTTTTTGTTTTCTATATAATTCCTGCCGATTACCATCTTTACAGGTATTCCAATCAGGTCCGAATCCTTGAATTTCACTCCTGCCCTGCAGTTTCTGTCATCAAACAATACGTCAATTCCCTCAGCAAGAAGTGCTTTATAAATATCTTCTGCGGATTTCAATATACTGGTGTCATCAACATTTATTGCAATAAGGCTTACCTTAAACGGGGCAATGCTTATTGGCCATATTATCCCCTTATCGTCATGGCTCTGTTCAATAGTAGCAGCAAGTATCCTGCTTACACCAATCCCATAACAGCCCATAATCACAGGTTTCAGTTTACCTTCGCTGTCAAGATACATAGCATTCATTTTTTCACTGTATTTTGTTCCCAGTTTGAAAATATGGCCTATTTCTATGCCTTTTTCAAACTTTAATTTCTTACCGCAGATGCTGCAACAATCTCCTTCGACAGGAAATGAGAAATCACCCCAAATGTCAGCATTAAAATCTCTTCCCGCGCAGACATTTTTTAAATGATAGTCCTTTTTGTTTGCACCTGCTGCCATATTGATTGAATCCTTTAATGATTCGTCAGCAAGTATCTTTATTTTTTTATCAAGTCCCACCGGACCCAGAAAACCTATAAAAATGGCGGGTCCGCCATCCTGGCCTTCAATAAGTTCAAGAGCAGTACCGGCAGTTTTTTGTGCTTTCTGAATATTTATTTCCCTGTTTCCTGCAACCAGCACTGAATAAAGGTTGCCATTGCCATCTTTTAACAGCAGTGTCTTGATTATTTTTTCAGGTGATACTCCAAGGAATGCAGATAATGACTTAATATTTGTAATTGATGGTGTATGGATTTCCTCAATATTTCCAGGGACTTCATTTATTACAGAATCTCCCTTAAATGGGGCAAATCTTGCCATTTCATAATTTGCCGCATAACCGCATTCCGGACAATATGCAAGCTCATCTTCACCATTTTCAGCAAGGATTATGAATTCATGTGAAAACTTACCGCCGATAAGACCGGTATCGGCCTCAACAGGAAAATATTTAAGGCCAAGGCGGTCAAGAATCCTGCAGTATGCCTTATGCATCTTATTATATATAATATCCAGGTCCTCTTCATTTGAAGAAAAACTGTAAGCATCCTTCATTATGAATTCCCTGGCCCTCAGTATCCCATATCTTGGCCTTATCTCATCCCTGAATTTCACCTGGATCTGGTAAAGGTTTAACGGCATATCCTTATATGATTTAATATCCATATATGCAAGATTTGTAAAAAGTTCCTCATGGGTCGGACCCAGGCAGAAGTCTCTGTCATTTCTGTCCTTCAGCCTGAAAAGTTCGGGCCCGTATTTTTGCCACCTGCCTGACTCTATCCATAAATCGGCAGGTTGCACTGCAGGCATCAGCATTTCTATAGCTCCCGCCCTGTCCATTTCTTCACGTACAATATTTTCTATTTTCTTAAGGACCCTGTAACCCAGAGGAAGAAAAGAATATATGCCTGAAGCGACTTTTCTTATTAAACCGGCCCTCCGTGAAAGCGAATAGCTCGCTATCTCAGTGTTACCGGGTTCTTCTTTTAAAGTATTTAAGAAATATTCCGAGTATCTTACCAATTTTTACCCCATTTATTCTTATTATTTATAAAAACTTTTACGTACAAAATCTGCTTTACAGCAATTACAATAAATAAAAACCCCCGGACCATTTTTACAGTTTATTTTACTTAAAATTAAGGAATAATTTAAATCAAATAATAATCCTGTTCAACTCTTTTTTGAATTCTTCAAGCGCCCGGTCCGTGTCGACCCTTTTTATTACTTTGCCCTTAATAAAAATCGCAGCTTTGTTTTTTCCATATGCAATACCAATGTCAGCATCTTTTGCTTCACCCGGGCCATTAACAATGCAGCCCATAACAGCTATTTTAATATTATTTGATACACTATAAGTCAGCTCTTCGATCTCTTTTACTGCTGTTTTCAGGTCAGTGCCGGTCCTGCTGCATGTAGGGCAGGATATTAAGTCAACTCCATATTTTCTTAAACCAAGGCTTGAAAGTATTGTATAAGCAGCTTTTACTTCTGCAGTCGAGCGCTCAGTCAGGGAGACTCTTATTGTATCTCCAATACCCATATAAAGCAGCACCCCGATGCCGACTGATGATTTGATTGCGCCGGAAAACACCGGACCCGCTTCGGTAACTCCAAGGTGCAGCGGATAATCAATTTTTGAAGATAGTATCCGGTAAACAGAGATGGTATCCATGACAGAAGAAGCTTTTGCAGAAATCTTGAAATTGAAGAATTCATTGCTTTCAAATAATCTTACAATATCGAGTGCGCTGCTGGACATTGCTTCAATGCTGTTGCCCCCTGCATTCTTCAAATAAATTTTATTTATGGAGCCCGAGTTTACTCCTATCCTTATTGCAGACCCATGTTTTTTTGCTTCCTGTACAATTTTAATGATTTTTTCTTCACTTCCTATATTTCCCGGATTTATTCTTATGCAGTCGATGCCTGCCCTTATGGAATCTATTGCGATACTATGGTCGAATTGTATATCTGCTACTACCGGTACCTTAAAGATTTTTGAATCCATAAGGCTTTTTACATACTTTAAGGAATCAGTTTCCGGTACGGCAAACCTGATTACTTCACATCCGCATTCCTGCAGATTTATAATTTCATTTTTTACTGCTTCTGTATTTTCGAGCCTGTTTTTTATCATCGACTGTACAATTATCGGGTTATCTCCTCCAATGCCTAATTGTCCCAGTTTTACTATTCTTGTATTTTTTCTTTTAATTTCCATAGCTTAAATTCAATTTAAAGCTTTTTATTTCAAATCAGATTACTTCCAAAGGGCCAGGGTTAAAAATCCGGAATTTAAAAAAAGAATATTTAATAAACAAATATCCCTTTTACATATTTGCTATCTTAAAAGGATTTATAATATCAAAAATAAGCCCGATTATAAAAAGCGATGCTACAAGGGCTATGCCCAATGCATTAGATATTTCCATCGCTTTTTTCGGAAAAGGTTTTTTTCTGATAGCTTCATATATTATTACTACAAGATGGCCTCCATCAACCGGCAATATGGGAAGGAAATTCCCGAATGCAAGAAGCAATGAAACAAGAGCGACAAATAATATAAAATTCTGCACACCCATTGCAGCAGATTGCTGGAATATGCTTACAACGCCGATTGGTGAGACCGGCCTTGCCTGTGATAAAGGTATCCGGCCTGTAAATAATTGCCCGAATAATTTGAAATATGTAAATGTGATGTCCCATGTCATTTTAAAACCTTCTTTTAACACGCCAAAAAATCCGAGGTATGTTTTTTCAAGTTTTGGGCCGACTCCAAGGTAACCGCTGCCTTCCTTATCAGAAAGCTCAACCCTGATATCCATCTCTCTGCCGTCCCTGATAATTGTATAAGCAACATTGTCGCCGGGATTTTGCTTTGTCAGCAATGACATATCTTCCCATGAATTTATTGGAGAACCATTTAATGCTATTATTTTATCCCCGGCTGTAAAACCTGAAATATCTGCAGGAGAACCGGGCTCGATATAATCAACCGTATTTACAGGCGCAAGTATGCCCATGGAAAGGTATATAATTACAAGCAGGATAGCAAGAATTATATTGAATATTCCTCCCCCGCTTATAACAAAGAATTTCTTATAAAAAGGTTTTGAGTAAAAGACTTTTTCTTTCAGTTCCTCAGGCACAGTTTCATTGCGGTCCATCCCAAGAATCTTGTTATAACCTCCGAGAGGTATTGCGCTCAGCCCGTAAAGTGTACCGCTTTTTTTTGCCCTGAATTTAAGTATTTTAGGGCCGAATCCAATAAAAAATTCAAGCACATGCATCTTTGAGATCTTTGCAAAGATAAAATGCCCGAATTCATGCACAAGAATGATTACTGAAAATCCAAGGATTGCAATTATATATTGTAAAACTACCACCATTTACCACCTTGTGGAAATGCAAACAATAAATTATTTATAATTTCCAGGTTAAATTTTCCCGAACCTTCTTTCACGGTGCTGGTAATCAAATATTGCCTTATAAAAACATTTCCTGTCAAAATCGGGCCAGAGAACGCTTGTAAAATACAACTCAGTATAAGCTATCTGCCACAATAAAAAATTGCTTATCCTGTATTCTCCGCTGGTTCTTATAAGCAGGTCCGGATCCGGAATGCCTGATGTGAAAAGATATCCTGAAAAAATATTAATATCATCAGTCCCACCTTTACCTGGAAAAATCTTCCCATTATTGGAATCACTGCAGAATTTTTTTGCTGCCTGGTATATCTCATCTCTTGCGCCATAGCTGAACGCTATGTTTAAAACAACATCATTATTGTACCTGGTTTTTTCTTCAGCATTGACAAAAACAGAAAGAATGTCCGGGGGTATTATTTCCCTGTTGCCGATTAAATTAAGCCTGACCTTATCTTTTATCATACCCGGCAGCTCCCTGTCCAGTACATCAACAAACAACCGCATAAGATCACTGACCTCCGGCTGGGGCCTTTGCCAGTTCTCACTTGAAAATGCAAAAGCTGTAAGGTATTTAATGCCGAGTTCTTTGCATGTGATTACAGTTTCCCTTAAAACCTCTGCACCTTTACTGTGGCCAAAAATCCTTGGAAGTTTTCTTTTGCCCGCCCATCTTCCATTTCCATCCATAATAATGGCCACATGCCGGGGGATTTTATTTTTTTTTAAACTCTTGATTGTAACAGGATTAATAAAAGAAAAAACAGAAGCAAGATTTTTCAAAATATGCCTACACTTCCATTATTTCCTTTTCTTTTAAAACCAGTGCTTCATTTATTTTTTCAATATATTTATCTGTAAGCTGTTGAGTCTTTTCATGATATTGTTCAAGGTCATCTTCAGTGATTTCTTTGCTGTTTAACAGTTTTTTCAGCTCATCATTTATTTCACGCCTTACATTCCTTGCTGCTATCCTGCCGTCCTCGGCAATTTTTTTTACGAGTCGCACCAGGTCATGCCTTCTCTCTTCATTTAAAGCAGGGATAATAAGCCTTATGACTTTACCATCATTATTAGGGTTTATTGACAGGTCGGAAGCAAGTATCTGCTTCTCTATTTCTTTTATAAACTTGGGTTCATAAGGTGAAATAACCATTGTGCGCGGTTCTGGTATAGTTATATTGGCAACATGTTTTAATTGTGTCTTGGAACCGTAATAGTCGATAAAGATCCTGTCAAGCAAAGCGGCAGATGCCCTTCCTGTCCTTATGGTATTAAATTCATGCTGGGTATTTTCAATGGATTGTTTCATCTTTTTTTCACATTCAGAAATAAGTATATCTTTAATTTTAATCACCCTTTCTTGACTAATGTGCCTATTTTTTTACCCATTACTACATCTTTTATATTTCCCGGCCTTGTAATATCAAAGACAACTATTGGAAGATTGTTTTCCATACATAATGAAGTAGCAGTGGAATCCAGAATTCTCAGGTCCTTATCCAGTACTTCCATAAAAGTAAGTTCCTCATATTTCTTTGCATCAACATGTTTTTTAGGGTCTTTATCATAAACACCGTCTACTTTAGTAGCTTTAAATAAAATTTCGGCATTGATTTCAAGCGCCCTTAAGGCTGCAGCAGTATCTGTAGAAAAATAAGGATTACCTGTGCCCCCTGCAAAAATAACTACTCTTTTCTTTTCAAGGTGCCTCAATGCCCTTCTTCTTATAAAAGGCTCTGCAATTTCCTGCATTGTAATTGAAGATTGGACTCTTGTCATGACATCCTTTTTCTCAAGGGCATCCTGCAATCCTATGGCATTCATTACCGTTGCCAGCATTCCGATATAATCTGCAGTTGTACGGTCCATACCTCCTGCACTTGCTGATACTCCCCGCCAGAAATTTCCTCCTCCAACCACTACTGCAATTTCAATATCAAGTTCAGCCACCTCTTTTATCTGCTCTGCGATATTATCCATTATATCAGGATCGATGCCGTAATCAGATTTACCTATAAGAGCTTCTCCGCTGATTTTAAGCAATATTCTTTTATATTTGGGAACTTTCATATTATTCCTCAGAGCTTGTTTCTCCCAGGACCCATCTGGCAAATCTTTTAATTAATATATTTTCACCGATTTTTGCAATATTTTCAGTTATAAGGTCACCTACAGTAAGGTCATTATCCTTAACATACAACTGGTCAAGAAGGCATGTTTCCTGGAAATATTTTGAGAGCTTTCCTTCTGCAATCTTATCAACAACATTTGCGGGTTTGCCTTCATTTATTGCCTGTTTCCTGTAAATATCTTTTTCCTTTTCTATTACTTCATCGGGTATCTCATCTCTTGATACATACAGCGGGGCAGCAGCAGCAATATGAAGTGCAATATTATGTGAAAGGTTTTTAAAAATCTCATTTCTTGCAACAAAATCTGTCTCACAATTTATTTCCAGCATAACACCTATTTTTGAGCCCAGATGGATATAACTATCGATAATACCCTGGTTTGCAGGCCTTGCAGCTTTTTTAGCTGCCTTATCCAGGCCTTTCTCTCTTAAATACTCGCTTGCCTTGTTAAAATCGCCCTGGCATTCTACAAGGGCTTTTTTGCAATCCATCATTCCTACGCCGCTTTTCTCACGCAGCTTTTTTACTAATTCAGCATTTATTTCCATAAAATTAATCCTTCCGCCTATAATATCTCTAAAAATAACTATATCTTTTTACAGAGCTGGTCATCTTCATTATCCAGGTCTTCTATACTGTCATCAATTGAAATTTCTTCCTTTTTTTCCTTTTCTTCAACAATATTAACGTCAACTTCCGGTTTTTTTTCTATCCTGCCGCTTTCTTCCCTGCCATTTTTAACTGCTTCAGCAATGATGCCCGTAATAAGGCTGCAACTTCTTATTGCATCGTCGTTTCCGGGTATGATGTAATCTACTTTATCAGGGTCACAGTTAGTGTCAACTATGGCGACTATCGGTATGCCAAGTTTTTTTGCTTCTTCCACAGCTATGGTTTCCTTGTGAGGATCTATGACAAAGAGCAGTTCAGGTAATTTCGCCATATCCCTGATTCCGCCTATATTATAAAGAAGTTTTTCATATTCTTTTTTTATCTGCAGGACCTCTGTTTTTGGAAGCATTTCAAAAGTGCCTGATTTTTCCATATCTTCAATTTCATTTATTCTTTTTGCCCTGTTAAATATGGTCCTGAAGTTTGTAAGGGTCCCGCCAAGCCACCTGTTTTTTACATAAGGCATTCCGCATTCTTTTGCAAAATTGGCGATTATATCCTGTATTTGTTTTTTTGTGCCAACAAAAAGAACGATTCCTCCCCCTGCAGCAACACTTTTCACATGCTCATAAGCTTCTATTAACAGTTGCATGGTCTGCTGAAGGTCGATTATATATATGCCGTTTTTTTCAGCAAATATATACCTCTTCATTTTGGGATTCCATCGCCTGGTCTGATGGCCGAAATGCACTCCTACTTCAAGGAGCTGTTTCATGGTTACAATATTATCCATGTTTGTTTCCTCCAATATCTAATGGTTTTTCCTCCATCACTTTAACTTTTTAGAAGTCACCATTGTACTTCAAGTGATGTGTGAATTTTTCAACGCTATAGTTTAGCATAATCTATTTTTAAGAGCAAATCATCACCCCTTCTTTGCCCTGGGGTGGAACCTGTTATAGTCTTCTTTTATTTTTTTTATGTTAAGGTGTGTATAAATCTGTGTTGTTGCTATATTTGCATGCCCAAGAAGTTCCTGTATCTCCCTTATTCCTGCTCCTTCCTGCAGAAGATGAGTAGCAAAACTGTGCCTTATGGAATGAGGGCCTATTTTTTTGTTTATGCCCGCCCTGTAAATACTTTTTTTTACTATGTCTCTTATACCTCTTGTTGAAAGCCTTTTCCCGAAACAGTTGATAAATAATGGAACCGTCAGTCCGTTTTTTTGTTCAGAAACCGAAGGATCTTCTGAACCGGTCCTGGCTTTTATAATCTGATGCCTTACATCCAGGTAATTTTCGAGCCATAAAGCTGAATGTTTATTTAAATATGCTATCCTTTCTTTCCTTCCTTTGCCGAATAATCTTACTTCCCTGTTTGGTATGTCTATATTGCCTGTATTTATCCCTGCCACTTCTGAGACTCTTGCTCCTGTCGAATATATAAATTCGATCAGCGCCCTGTTTCTTATTCCAAGTGGTCCGTTTGAATCTATACTTTCAAGTAATGTCCTGATTTCTTTTTGAGACAGAAAGGTATAAAGTCTCTGTGTTTTTTTTGGGGGTATAAGATACTGGCTGAGCTGGTTCTTTGTATAATTGTTTATTTCGCAGTATCTGAGGAAGTTATTGATTGAAGAATATTTTCTTATCATTGTCCTGCCTGAATATTTAAATCTGTCAAGAAACTTAAGAAAACTTCTGAAAACTTCCAGTGTTACATCATCAATATTTTTTATATTTATTTTTTCAAGATATTCTTTAAGCTGGACTATATCTCTGGTATAAGAATTTATTGAATTTAATGAAAGATTTTTTTCATACTTTATATGTTTAATATAGATATTGAGACATTTATTTATGTCCATTAATAACTTTACTGCTCCGGAATTATATAAAGCTGATAAGTTTAAGATTACCGGTTAAACCGGCTGTACAAGGGTAATAACTATAAATAGTCACTCTCTATGTCTTTCATCTTTTTTTTAAGTAATTTTCTTTCTTCTTCCAGGCTTTTAATTTTTTCCTGAAATCTTTCGGCATTTGCCGTATCAGGGCTTTCATCTGTTTTTTCAAGGTCTTCAAGAAATTGCCTTAAGTCAGAAATCATTGATATTATGCTTTCCCGGGTCTTATCCGACCTGTAATCGGTCTTGAAATTGGTCCTGGATATATCTTCGGAAATACGGCCGGTCTTACTGATTGACCGGGAAATCAATGCTGATATTTTCCTGGACGAAGGTATTTTATTTTTTTTTATAATGCCTGTAACGTGCCCCAGTTCCTTTGCAAATATATTATCATATTCATATAATGCAAGCCCAAGCGCTGTTTTGGGTTTTTCTGTTTTTTTCCTTCCAAAAATCAATTAATTACCATCCTGAGTATTTGATATAATATTTTAATTTTATCATAATCTGCAATATTGGTTTATATTTTTTTCTTCTATAAGTCCGATAAATATAAGCTCAGCAATAATGCGCAGTGCTTCTTTTAATCCCGTACCTGTAATTGTGATTATTTCTTCAAGGCTTACAGGGTTTTTCCCGATGACATTATAAATATTTTTCTGGGAAACGCCCAATTCAGCATGGGTATTTTTATTTTCTTTTTTTAAGAATAAATCCTGCTTGCAGCCGTTTTCGTTTCCTGTCTGCCTGCTGTAAGAGAAATCTTTGTCAAGGGTCAGGATTTCTTCAAATATATCATCAATATTTTCTGCAAGTTTTGCCCCGTTTTTTATCAGTTTGTGGCAACCCCTGCTCTGCGTATTATATATTTCTCCCGGAACAGCAAAAACTTCACGGTTCTGCTGCAATGCAAATTCAGCGGTTATAAGCGCCCCGCTTTTATTTCCTGCTTCCACTACTATTACCCCTTTGCACAGACCGCTTATTATCCTGTTTCTCGCAGGAAAATTACTCTTAAGTGGCGGTGTGCCCGGAAAAAATTCACTTATTACCAGGCCATTTTCCACAATTTCATTGTACAGTTTTTTATTTTCAGGAGGATAAATTATATCTATCCCGCATCCCATAACGGCAATGGTGCCGCCTTTTTGACCCAGTGAAGACTTATGGGAAAAATAATCGATTCCTGCGGCCATGCCGCTTACAATAGTAATACCCTCCATGGAAAGTTCACGTGCAAAATAGGACGCCACATCTCTGCCGTAAACACTGCATTTTCTTGTCCCGACAATGCCAATACATGTTTTTATGGTTTTAAAAGATCTATTCCCCTTATAAAAGAGCAGCGGCGGGGGAAAATATATTTCTTTAAGGATATCCGGGTATTCGCTTTCTGAGATATTTAATATATCGTATTTTTTCTGTAAAATATCATTTTCGATATTAAGGGTAGCAGATCTGCCATTTGCATTGTTTTTGTACTTTTCATAAAGTTCTAAAGTATTGAGATCCTGGAATGATTTTATTGCAAGAAATAAGTCCTGGTTATTCTTCCTGAAACTTTTTATAAAATCTGATGGGCTGATGCCGCGCTCTACCAGTATTTCAAGGATTTTTTTACAATCTTTATTCATATGCAAACTCAATCCTGAAATTCAATGACTCCATGAAATGTTCCGGAATAATATCTTTACTGCCATCAAGATCTGCAATTGTCCGCGCAACTTTAATAAGGCTGGCTATCGCTCTTGCTGAAAAATTAAATCTAGTGACCATCTCAGGTATCATGCCTGAGAGCCCGTCATTGCCGGATGACCATTTGTTTACTACCTCTGCATTTACTTCAGAATTATAATTTATGTTTCCCCGGGAATTTAAATATCTTTCTCTCTGGATATTATGGGCTGCATTTACTCTTATTTTTATTTCACTTGAACTTTCAGATACAATATTTGAAGTTCTGAAATCTTTTTCTTGAAGCCTTTCAATATTTATCCTCATGTCTATTCTGTCAATTATGGGCCCGGATATTTTTTTCCAGTATTTGGTTACTTCACGCTGTGAACATTTGCAATCCTTTTTTTTATCACCATTGTATCCGCACATGCATGGATTTGTTGCAAGAATAAGCATAAAACTTGCAGGGAACCTGTAAGAGTAATTATTTCTTACGATAATAATCTCCTTATTCTCAAGGGGTTGCCTTAAATCTTCGATAAGCACCCCTGGAAACTGGGAAAATTCATCCAGAAACAAAACCCCCCTGTGCGCAAGGCTTATTTCACCCGGCTTTGGTATGGCCCCTCCCCCGGAAAGCCCTGCACTTGTTATGGTATGGTGCGGGTTCCTGAAAGGCCTTGTTTTGATTACATCGCCTTTGATATTTTTCAGAAGACTGTAGATTTTTGTGACTTCAAGGCTTTCATCTTCACTAAGTTCCGGCAGTATTGATATAATAGCCTGTGCAAGCAATGTCTTTCCCGCGCCGGGCGGACCCACCATAAGAATATTGTGCATCCCGGCAGCAGCGATTTCGAGTGCCCTTTTTGCCCTTAACTGGCCCTTTATAATATTAAAATCCGTATAATTACTGCAGGCATTTATATTACTGGCATTACTGGTTGACTTTATCTTGATCACTCTGTAATCCTCATCTGCTTTTTGAAGCAATATCTGCCGGCTGGCAATTAAACCTGTTGCATATTTTAAACTGCTGCAGCTTATTATTTTTATATCTTCCTTTGTTCCCCTGTTGGCTATCAAAGCCTGGCTGAAATTCTGTTCCGGAAGGAAAAAAAATTCTTTTCTGCATTCAGATGCAAATTCAACCATTGAAATTATTCCCCTGACAGGATTTAAACCGCCATCAAGAGATAATTCTCCAATAAATAAGCATTTATCAGGCAATTCATTATTGCCGCAGCATATCTGGCTGCTTGCAGCAAGGAGGGCAAATGCTATCGGAAAGTCATAGCATGGGCCTTCTTTTTTAATATCTGCCGGTGAAAGGTTTATTATTATCCTCTTTAAAGGAAATTTAAATCCGCTGTTTATTATTGCTGCTCTTACCCGCATCCTGGATTCGTTTACTGCTTTGTCCGGTAAGCCGACAATTGTAAATGATGGCAGGCCGCTGGAAATGTGTATTTCAATTGAAATCTTCAAGCAATCAATTCCAAGAAGTGCAATGCTGTCCAACTTAAAAAACATTATTTGATTATATACATATTTATGTATATATACAATAGTAAAACAGCATGTTTAAAAATTTTTTAAAGCAAAAAATAAAAAAGCAAAACCCTGAGCAATATTATATCTCACAATTTTTTATATGTTTTAGAGACATCCCTGTTCTGCCGGAAATAATTGAAATTACATCAAAGGACACGTCATATTCTTCCATATTATTTTGCTGAATATAATGATTTGCACAATTTTTTATATGGTCCAATTTAAAATGGTCTACAGATTCCTCAGGCTGTAGAAAACTGCCTGCTGTTCTTGTCTTTACTTCTATAAAGAATAATGTATTTGATTTGGCAGCAATTATGTCTATTTCCCCAAATCTGCACCTGTAATTTCTTTCAAGAATCCTGTATCCGTCATTTTCAAGATATTCGCCGGCTTTTAGCTCCCCTGATGTTCCAAGCTCCCTGGAATTTTTTGTCATTGCTGCTCTTTTACTCCATTAAATGATTTCCTGTGTATTGCAGACGGACCGATATCTTTAAGTACCATAAAATGTCTTTTTGTTCCGTAGCCTTTATTAAGAGCAAAGCCATACTGGGGATAGATATGAGAATATTTAATCATTAAACGGTCCCTGATTACTTTTGCCAGTATTGACGCAGCAGCAATAGATACGCTCAGTTCATCGCCATTTATTATTGGAATTGATTGAATATTAAACCTTTTGAGGTCAATATGCAGTGCGTCTGTAATAACAAGATCAGGTTTTATCTTGAGTTTACTTACTGCTTTTTTCATTACCAGAAGATTTGCATTGCCAAGAGATATCCTGTCAATTACAGCCGGGGATACTCTGGCAATCGACCAGCATTTGCAGCTTTTTATGATTTTTTTAAAAATGATATTTCTGTTTGCTGAAGTGATTTTTTTTGAATCATCCAGTTTTTCAATCATCATTTTCTGCCTGTCAAGTATAACTGCTGCTGCTACAATCGGTCCGGCAAGTGAGCCCCTGCCTGCTTCGTCTACTCCTGCTATAGTATAGTATCCGCAGGAAAAAAGCTCATCTTCATATGAACATAGATCAAGGAGCCTTTTAACTTCCCTGAATTTCATATTACCCGGGTTTTCCTATTCTTGAGAAAGGGCCATATATAAAAATGACTTTGCCGAAAATATTATCTGTGGAAATGGGTCCGAAAACACGGCTGTCTGCACTGTTGTTACGGTTGTCTCCCATTACAAAATATTCATTATCTCCAATTTTGTAGCTTTTATTTTCGTAGGAAACAATAAAACCTTCAGGCAGGTATGGTTCCAGTATTTCATCACCATTTATAAATACCTGTCCATCACTATTAAAAGAGATTTCTTCGCCTTCAAGGCCGATAACTCTTTTTACAAGGTTCTTTTTTTCAAGTGGCGAGTATATTGCAACTATATCACCGCGCTTAACCTCTTTGAACTTATATTCAAGCTTATTGACAATAACCTTATCGCCGACAAGCAATGTTGGGGACATTGATGGTGTTGGCACAATAAAAGGCTCTATTACAAAAATCCTGAGTCCTACAGAAATCATTGCCGCAATTGCGGCTACTATTAAATATCCAAGTAATTCTTTAAATATATTTTTCTTATTTTTCGAATTCAACTTTGGATTTTTTACCTATTTTTTTCCTGAGGTAATACAGTTTGGCGCGTCGGACAATGCCAGTGTTTATCTTATTGATGGATTGTATCATTGGTGAGTTAACAAGAAATGTTCTTTCAACGCCTATATTGAAAGAGATTTTCCTTACTGTAAAGGTCTTATTAATACCGCTTCCCTGCATCTTTATTACAATGCCTTCAAAACTCTGCACTCTTTCCTTATTTTCTTCCCTGATTTTAAGGTTTACTTTAACCTTATCCCCCGCTTTAAATGAAGGTACATCGTCTTTTAAATATTTATTTTCTATTTTATCAAGGGTATTCATAATTCTGCTCCGGAACTAAAATTAATATTACTAAAAAATAAACTAAGAAACTATAAATAATTTAATTGTTTTTGTCAAATAAATCAGGCCTGTTTTCTGATGTTATATCAACTGATTTATTTATGCGCCATTTTTCTATCTCCTGGTGGTTACCGCTCAATAATATTTCAGGCACTTTTGACCCTTTATATTCTTCAGGTCTTGTATATTGCGGATAATCAAGCAGATTTTCTTCGAACGATTCCCTGACTATTGATTCTTCTTTTCCTACTACTCCCTTAAGCAGCCTGACAACTCCATCAATTACTACCATTGCAGGAACTTCTCCTCCGGTAAGTATATAATCGCCGATAGACAGTTCCATATCAGCAATTCCCAGCTCATTTACCCTTTCATCGACTCCCTCGTAACGTCCGCATATCATGATTATATTTTCAAATTTCGAAAGGTTCCTTAAAAAATCCTGGTCCAGTTTTTTCCCCCTGGGAGATAATAATATTACTTTTTGCATTGCAGGGTCGGCCACTTTATTTTTTTCTTTTATATGTGCCACGGCAGCATCAATAGGTTGCACGGCCATTACCATTCCGGGACCGCCCCCGTATGGCCTGTCATCGACTTTTCTGTGCCGGTCCAGGGTAAAATCCCTCAGGTCATATACATTCAGTTCGTATAGTGACTTTTTATCACCTTCTTTTATAACACCATAATCAGTAAAATTTTCGAATATGCGCGGGAAAATAGTAATAACATCTATCTTTAACATTTTATTTTCTGAAAGCCTTTTTTAGTTAAAAATTTTTTATAAAAACCTGACAGCAGGAAAATAGATCGATATGGCAGATTTGAATAAAAATTACATAATTTATTATATATATTCGGGTATTTCTTTAATAATAATAATCCTGTTTTCTACATCTATGTTTTCTATGTACTGGTCATACATGGGTATTGTTATTGTTTTTCCGGCAGTATCATTAATTATAAGGTTATCATTATAAGCACAGTTTTCCACATCCAAAACAGTGCCGACTGATTTTCCATCTTTAAGGACTACTTCGCAACCAATTAATTCATCTACCCAGTTAGTATCGCTTTCCAGTAAGGGCTGGTCCGCTGCGGCTCTGAAAATCTGCTTTCCCCTGAGGTTTTCAGAATCATCAGAAGTCCCGTATCCTTCAAATTTCAGTACTGTACGCATGCCGCTTTTCACTGAGACAGTTTTAGAGTCCTGAATCACCAGCTTATTCTTTAAGGTTTCATCAAGATAAAGAATTGTTCCCTTTAAAATAGTATCGGGATAATCAGTAACCATCCTGACAAATACATAACCTTTTATCCCGAATGGTTTACCTATTATCCCGACAATTCTGGAATAGCCTGTTTTTTCTGACATAATTAAATTATGTCTGATTAATTAAAAATTTTTGTTATATTTTTAAATATTTTTTAATATTAAAATACAACTGATATAACCGGACATTTAAAACAGTGCCAATCAGTCAATAATCTTCACAATTGAAGATTTTCCTCTTTTTGCAGATGCGGCCCTCATGACTACTCTTAAAGCATTTGCTGTCCTGCCTTTTTTGCCAATAACTTTTCCAAGATCATTCTCAGATACATGAAGCTTGAAGATGACTGTCTTGTCCCCTTCCTCTTCTTCTGTGATCTCTACTTCTGCCGGATTATCAACCAATTCCTTCACCATGTACTCTAGCAGCTCTTTCACGATGTACCTCCATCCCTTTTGTATTGACTACTGCTTTAAATTGACAATGTCAAATATTTTCTGAACAGTGCCTGTAGGTGTAGCACCTTTTTGCAGCCAGTCCAGTGCTTTCTCTTTATTAAGCTCAATTTTAGAGGGCTCAGTCTTTGGGTCATAAGTCCCTATATTTTCAATGAACCTTCCGTCCCTTGGTGACCTGCTGTCGGCCACAACGATCCTGTAATACGGTTGTTTCTTTGAACCAACCCTGGTCAGCCTTATCTTTACGCTCAATCCAGTAACCTCCTGAAATCTAGTCTGTACGTGTTTTTCTGTGTTTTCAATATGCTAAATTATATATTTTATTATAAAACTTGCAAAATATTTTTTATTTGTATGGTATTAAGCTAAAATGGCAGCTTAAATCCCTTATTTCCACCGGGCCTTGAAAACTGTTTTAATGTCTGCTGGGCCATGCTGAATTGTTTAAGGAGTTTGTTTACATCGCCTACCGAAGTCCCGCTTCCTGCTGCAATCCTTTTTTTTCTGCTGCCATTTATAATATAAGGTTTGAGCCTCTCCTGGACAGTCATTGAATTTACCATTGCTTCTATCCTGTCAAGCTGAGAATCGTCCATATTTACATTGGAAAGGACTTTACTCCGGTTCTGGACAGGCAGCATTGAAAAAATCTTATCAAGTGAGCCCATTTTCCTTATGCTTTTCATCTGGTCAATAAAATCCACAAAATTCATTTCATTCTTAAAGATCTTCTGTTCAAGTTCCTTTGCTTTTTTTTCATCAATGACTTTTTCAGCTTTTTCAATCAAGGTAAGGACGTCACCCATTCCAAGTATCCTTGAAGCAATCCTGTCAGGGTGGAAAATATCAAAATCTTCAACTTTTTCACCGGTAGAGATGAATTTTACAGGTTTTTTTACTACATGGTTTATTGAAAGTGCTGCCCCTCCCCTGGTATCACTGTCCAGTTTTGTAAGTATTATCCCGTCAAATTCCAGCTTTTCATTGAACTGCTGTGCAATATTTACTGCTTCCTGGCCTGTCATGGCATCAAGTACAAGGAGTATCTGATGAGGCAGCACTTTTTTCTTAATTGCTGCCACTTCATTCATCATATCAGCATCTATTTGAAGCCTGCCTGCAGTATCAATAATTATCACATCAGCACCTGACTTCCTGTAAAAATCCAGACCTTCTGCCGCAATTGTAACAGGATCTGCTTTTTCATTATGATATACTTCTATGCCATGCTGGCTTGCATTATCTGAAAGTTGTTTTGCGGCAGCAGGCCTGTAAATATCTGCCGCTATAACTGATACTTTCCGCTGGTATTTGTTTTTAATAAAATCTGCAAGCTTAATTGTAGCAGTTGTCTTTCCTGTTCCCTGAAGCCCGACAAGCATATAGACAGTTGGCGGCTTGCCGGCAAAACTTGCATCACTGCTACCTGAACCCAGCATCTTTATCATTTCGTCATTTACTATTTTAATTACCTGCTGAGTCGGTGTAAGGCTCTCAAGTATATTCTGGCCAAGAGCCCGGGCTTTGATATTCTCAAGGAATTCTTTTACAACCTTGAAGTTTACATCAGCTTCCAGCAGTGCCATTCTTATTTCCCTTAATGCAACCTCAAGGTCCTGCGGGCTGAGCTTGCCTTTGTTTCTTATCTTATAAAAAAGATCTTCGAATTTTGCTGTCAAAAACTCAAACATTTTTATCAAATACCTTTCTTACGAAAATAAACTATCTATAAATTTTTTTGCGTCAAATACTTCAATATTGTCAAGCTTCTCACCTGATGTTATAAACTTTACAGGTATTTTCAGCTCATTTGTTATTGTAATTACTATTCCGCCTTTAGAGGTGCCGTCAGTTTTTGTTAGAATAATCCCGCTTGGCTGGACAGCTTCCCTGAAAATCGCTGCCTGCTGCTTTGCATTCTGGCCTGTTGTCGAATCCAGAACAATAAGGGTCTCATCCGGTTCCCTGCTGATTTTTTTTGTAATTACTTTTTTGATTTTTTTTAATTCTTCCATAAGGTTATAAGCAGTATGCATCCTGCCTGCAGTGTCAATCAGAACAATATCTATTCCTTTTGCAATTGCTTTTTCTAAACTGTCATATACTACTGCGCCAGGATCTGAATAACGCTGATGATGAACAATTGGAAGTCCTAGCACCTGCGCAAAGTGGTCTATCTGTTCATATGCTGCTGCCCTGTATGTATCGGCAGCTGTAAGAAGCACCTGTTTCCCCTTATCCTTGAAAAATTTTGCAAGCTTGGCGATACTCGAAGTCTTTCCAACACCGTTTACACCTGCAAGCATCCATACAGTCGGAGCCTTGTCAGAAAGGATGTAACCGGAATCTGCTGATTGCTCCTCCATAATATCCAGTAAATGTTTTTTCAGCAGTTCTTTAATATTATCAATATAATTGATATTACCGGAAAGCGTTTCCTGCCTTACTGAACTTATTATTAAAGAAGTCGTCTGTGGGCCCACATCATTCAATATTAGCTGCTCTTCTATTTCATCCCAGAACTGTTCATTGGTGCGTCTGAATTTATTCCAGATAAAATTAAGGTTTTTAATTAATTTCTGCATCCTGGCCGCCTACTTTTTCCGAGACTATCTTTGACACTCCATTTGACTGCATTGTAACTCCATAAATGCTGTCTGCGATTTCCATTGTTTTTTTCTGGTGTGTAATAATTAATACCTGTCTTCCCTCTGAAAATTTCTTTACGAGCCAGGTAAACCTGTTAAGGTTCATCTCATCAAGTGCTGCATCAATTTCATCAAAAACGTAAAAAGGTGAATTATTTGTCGCAAAGATAGAAAACAGGAATGCTATTGATACAAGAGCCTTTTCACCGCCTGAAAGCAGCGAAAGGGATATCATCTTATTGTTTCCTATGTCCACGGATAGCTCTATTCCAAAATCATCATCTTCACTGGCAGCACCATCATCTTTTACAAGATTCATTTCACCAGTCCCTAGAGGGAAAAGTGACTTGAAGAAAACCCTGAAATTTGAATTTATTTCTTCAAACTTTTTATTAAAAATATCCCTTACACGGTTGTTTATTTCCTTTATCAGCTCTTCAAGTTTTTTCCTGCTTTCATCCAGATCAGCTTTCTGCAGGTTAAGGAAATCATATCTTTCTTTAACCCTTTTATATTCAGTCGTAGCGTTTGGATTGACATTACCAAAGCTTTTTAATTCATTTTTTAATTTCCTTACAATTTTTTTTGAATTATCGATATTTTCTGCAGCCTTATAGTTTTTAAAGATATAATCCATAGAGAGATTATAATTATCAGTTATTTCTTCTGTAATATCTTTGACCCGGTCTTTTATCTGGCCCTTCCTGAAATCTGACCTGAAAAGCTCATTATCTATATTTTGTCTTGATGACGAAAGCTCATTGATTTTTCTTATATATTCACTTGATTTTGTATTGTAATTGTTGATTTCTTCAAGCAAGTCATTGAAAATAATCATGAGTCTTTCTTTTGCTTTTTGGGCATATTGCTTCAGGAGCTCAACCAGGTACAGGAATTTTTCTGCCTGTTTGGCCCTGCCCCTGCAGAATATTTCCATTTTTTCTATATTATCGAGCCTTTTTTTTATTTCTTCTGCATACCTGTCTTGTTTTGAGGCATTAACGGATTGAACCGGAACTGTGCCCCGGTCCGCCTGCTGTTTTTTTTGCATATTATTAATATCAAAATTATTTTTGCCGGTATTATTTTCCTGCATTTCAATCTCGAGTATCTTTTTAAGGGAAATTACCTCACTTTTAATTTTTTCAACAAGCCCTGAAAAATGCTTTGCCAGATCAGCGTCTTTTATCATTGATGTTATATCTTTTTCAAGTCTTTCCAGATTTTCGGATATTATTGTTATTGCTTCCTTTAAAGGTCCTGCCTTTGAGGCATTATTTAAATCTTTTGCACTGTCGCGTGATAATATTTCAAGGGAGTTTTTACTTATACTGGCAAATTCTGTAGAAAACATATTAGAAAAAGCATTAAAAATCACTTTTTTACTGGCTGAAAGATTAACAAGGCTGTCGATACTATTTAATACTGCGCTGAAAGCTTCTATATCAGCCCTAAGATCCTGAAAAATTGTTTGCTTTTCCTCATGTTTTGATTCAAAAGCAGCTCTTTCTCTTTCAATTTCATCTATCTGCAATGAAAATTCTGCGATTTTTTCTTTTTGTTTTTCATATCCGGAATTTTCTGATTCCCAGCTTAAGTTAAGTTCATTTAATTCATGAATGAATAGTGCTATCTCTTCTTCTTTTAAATTATTCAAAACCTCAAAATAAACCTGGGCCTTTTTTGACTCCAATTCAAGAGGATCCAGTGTCCTTTTTACTTCAGACATCAGGTCATTTATCCGGTCTATATCGTCTTTTACCCTGTCGAGCCTCACCCTTGACTTTTCCCTGCGTATTTTATGTTTTGCGATTCCCAGTATCTCATCTATTACCATTTTTCTTTCCACAGGTTTTAATAATGCAATATCATCTATCTGACCCTGGTTAACCACTGTATACAGACCTTTGCCAATACCGCTTTCTGAGGTTATATCAAGTATGTCTGAAAGCCTGCATGGTGAGGAATTCATGAAATATTCGCTTCCGCCTCTCTGAAAGACTCGCCTTGTGAATTTTACTTCATTAAACTCAAGGGGAAGAAACTTGTCAGTATTATCAAATAACAGTGAAACTTCAGCTATGGCATATTCCTCATTCTTGTTTCTGAAAATCACATCTTCCATTGATGAACCCCGCAGTGATTTGGCGCTTTGTTCACCCATTACCCATGATATGGCATCGGCTATATTGCTTTTACCGCTTCCATTCGGTCCGACAATTACGCAAACGCCTGGTTCAAAAACTAGATTACTTTTTTTTGCGAAGGATTTGAAACCCCTGAGAGTGATATTTTTTAGGTACAATTTTTACAAAATCCCCGTATATTATTTTATATATTTAAGTTATAAAGGTTTTTAAGAGCTTCTTTTGCAGCATCCTGCTCGGAATCTTTTTTACTTTTTCCCGAACCCCTGCCAATGGTCCTGTTATCAAGGACAGCAGCAGAGTAAAACATTTTATCGTGGTCGGGACCGATTGATTTCTCCACATTATATTTTACAAGCCTGGAATAATCTGCCTGTATTATTTCCTGGAGATATGTCTTATAGTCTGATATCTTTGGGCTTTTTGCTTTCTCTTCTATTACATCCTCGAATTTATCAAGGAACCACTGGCTTATAAAATTAATGCCCTTATCAATATAGAGAGCTCCTATAAATGCTTCAAAAGCATCTGCAAGAATGGATTCCTTGTTCCTGCCTTCAGAAAATTCCTCATTTTCACTTAACAGTATCTGCCTGTCTATTTTAATTTCCCGTGATAGCTCTCCAAGTATCTTTCTTGATACAAGTATTGACCTTATTTTAGCAAGCCTTCCTTCATTGAAAAATCCGTAATTTTTATAGAGGTAACTTGTTATAATAAAAGATAAAACGCTATCGCCTAAAAACTCGAGCTGCTCATTTCCCCTGGACTGCACATTTATCTCCCTGGCAAAGGATCTGTGGGTCAGGCTCTCAATGTATACTTTCAGGTCACCTGGATCTATCCCAAGACCTATTAGCCAGTTTTTTATTTTTTGCCTGAGTAGCCCTTCTTCCATAAATAACACACTTCTAATTATCAAGCATAGCTTCAGTGCACAATCAGGATTGCTTTATTCTATTAAAACAGATTTTATACTTATACTGATTTATTTATTCTGCTGTGACTCTATATAGTCAAGAGCATCCTTGACTGTCAAGAGCTTTTCAGCCTGCTCATCGCTTATTTCAATGTTGAATTTGTCTTCAAAAGACATGATAAGTTCCACAAGGTCAAGTGAATCTGCACCAAGGTCATCAACAAACTTGCTTTCAGCTTTTATGTTTTCTTCCTTGACCCCAAGAACATCTACAAGTATTTCTTTCAGTTTGTCAAAATTTTCCAAATTTTCCTCCTTTAAGGTTACTGATTTTGAACTTCATTTTTAATCTTATTTACAATGCCGGCTTCAAGGCTTTCAGCAGCTACTCTTATCGCATTTTTTATAGCTTTTGCCCTGGAGCTGCCATGAGATATTATTGATATCCCGTCAATGCCAAGCAAAAGGGCGCCTCCATATTCTTCATAATCAAATCTTTTTTTCATTGATTTCAATTCTTTTTTGACCATAAGAGCCGAAATCCTGGTCAGAAAATTATTTAGAAAAATATTTTTAATTTCTGCAAAAAAGAAATTAGCCATTCCTTCAATAGCTTTTAACAATATGTTACCTGTAAAACCATCTGTTACAACGACATCAGCAGCACCATTGAAAATATCCCTGCCTTCAACATTGCCAATGAAATTTAAATTAGAATCCTTAAGCAATTTATAGCCCTCGACTACAGGTTCCGTTCCTTTTTTTTCTTCTGAACCGACATTTAAAAGCCCTGTCCTTGGAGCTTTTATTTTCAATATTTCCCTGCTGTAAACAGTCCCCATAATTGCAAATTGTTTAAAGTATAAAGGTTTTATTTCTGAATTGGCTCCGGAATCAAGCAAAACGAATTTTTTTTCACCAAGAGGGATTACAGTAGCAATAGCCGGTCTTAAAATACCTTCTATTTTTTTCATATTTATCAAAGAACATGCCATTACTGCACCTGTGTTTCCTGCTGAGATAAAAGCGCAGTCTTTAGTCTTTGAAGCAAATTCCGTACCCATAAAAACAGAAGAATTTTTCCTGTGTTTCAATACTTCTGAAGGCGAATCGTCCATCTTTATATCATCAGTAGAATTAATTACTTTTATATTTTTTAAAAAAAGCTTTGAAGATGAACTGAGTTCAGAGTCCAATATATCATTGATCTGTTTTTCGTTTCCAAATAATACTATTTCAGCATCAATTGATTCAAGTGCAAGAAGAGTTCCCCTTATTATTTCCAGAGGTGCAAAATCACCGCCCATTGCATCAATTGCAATAACTGGCCTGGATTTATCTTCCAAAAACCGGTCCTTTTCTAATTTTTTACAATAGATAGAATAGCATCCAGATTAATAAAATCCCTGGTTATCTGCATTATTTTATCAAGTTTTTTAAATTCATGAAAACCTGAGTGCCCAAGTATTTCGTTAAGCTTTTCAACAGTTGTAAGTGTATCATACTTTACAAGAACTATGGGAACTCCAAGATGTTCGGCCCGCTGGACAACTATTGAGCTTGGAGAAAAATTGCCTGTCAGTATAAGGCACCTGGTATTTGTCTCAAGCGCAGCAAGCTGTATATCTGCCCTGTCACCGCCGGTAATTACTGCTTTATCTGTTTTTGTTTTAAAAAATTTTAAAGCCAGCTCCTGGCCCATTGCTCCAAGCATAAATGATTCCACAAGTTCATCCTGTTTGTCTGCCGCTGACAGTATCTTTCCTCCAAGATATTTTGACATTTCCCTGATGCTTACAGACGAAAGTACCCTGTCAGATGTTACATAACCAAACACGTTAATCTTTGCTTTTTCAAGATACTTCATTATATTATTTTCAATATAGTCAAAATCCTCTTTAGGGACACGGTTAATTATTACGCCTCCAAAAGAATCCTTGAAAAATTCTTTATAATATAATAGCTGGTCAAGCAATTCTTCTGTATATTTTGCAATTACAAGCGCTTTTGCGCCAAGGGCAGTGCAGATTTCTCTTGATGAGACACCAAGATGCAACCCATCTTCTATGGATCTTCCGCTCTCAATAAGCACAATGTCCTTATTATTTGATATCCGGTTAAAAGAGTCTTTTATCTTATTGATATAGCTGTTTTGCTGCAGATTTAATGTATCATGAAAAGTCTTTTTATTAAGCAATTCTATATAATTTATGGGGCTTATATTATCCAGGCTGTCACTTTGCCCGAAAAGAACGCTTATGTGCTGGGCATCTTCATCAACTACTTTACCCCCGGAATTAACGGGGAGCGTAATAAGTGGTTTCATATAACCCGTTCTGTAACCTCTCTCAATCATTAGTTTGCCAATGCCAACACAAAATGAACTTTTACCTGAAAATGGCTGATTGGACGTGACCAGTAAAGGCTTCATTTATGCCTCCCCTTTTACTCTTTCCAGCTTCCATCAGAATTACTGATGGAATATACGGTCTGAAAAGTAATTATAAAGAGATACCAACAGTTATTAATTATACCAGTAATAACAGGCAAATTGTTAAATTAATAAATCAGGAAGTTTCTGCCGGTTCTGTTGCGGTAATTGCTTTTTCTTTTGTTTTTTGTGACGCTCTCGTTTTTTTCTTTGTTTCAGGCTGGGTCTTTTCCTTGCCTTTTTCCTTGCTCTTTTCCTTGAATTTTATGATTTCCTTATTATCATAATAACCGCATGCAGTACAAACCCTGTGTGCAACCTTTTTTGCCCTGCATCTTGGACATTCAACAACTTCCAGGGTATTCAATTTATAGCTGTTACGCTTCATATCCCTTTTTGATTTGGATCTTTTATTTTTTGGAACTGCTGCCAAGATAATCCTCCTGATAAATACTTATAAAATATTAAAAACTATTCTGTTTTGCAATCGCAATAATATAACATATAAAAATAATTAATCAATCATGATTTTTTATAGAATAAAATAATTACCCGGTTTTTAAAATGTATTATTTATTATTTGATATAAGTGATGCTTTAAACTGTTCCCTTCCTTTTTCGACTGCAGATAGTATTTTATAGAGCACAGCCTCAAGGCTGGCAAGTTTTTCATCTGCATAATCCTCCGCTTCAAGGCGTACCGTACGGGCCTTGGCTTCTGCTATAGATATTATTTCTTCAGCTTTTTTCACAGCACTTTTCATAATCTTATTTTCACTTATCATGATTTCGGCTTTTTCCTCAGCATCATGTAAAATACGCATGGACTGGCGTTTTGCTTCCTCCAGCATATTCTCGCGCTCTTTAACTATCCACCTTGCCTGCTTAAATTCCTCAGGCATTATATTTTTAAGCTCATCAAGTATCTCATATACCTCATTTTCATTTATTATAAAATTTGAAGAAAAAGGGATCTTCCTGCTTTTTCCGATTATTTCTTCAAGTTTTTCTATTAACTCCATTGCATCCATAACTCACCCCTGTTTTATTTTTTTGAAACTTTCAATTATATCAGGCTCGATCTCCTCAGGTACAAGCCCCTTTATGCATCCGTTAAAACTGGCCACTTCCTTAACCGCACTTGAACTTAAATAAGCAAATGCAGGATTGGTGACCAGAAACATTGTCTCTATATCAGGGTTCAGTTTTTTATTTATCTGTGCCATCTGGAACTCATATTCGAAATCCGATATAGCCCGTAAGCCTTTGACAATAACATTTACCTGCTCTTTTGTCGCAATATCTATCAATAACCCGTCAAAAGAAATGACCCTTATATTTGCTATATCTTTAAAAACCCTTTTTACAAACTCGAGCCTTTTTTTTAGTGAATATATCGGCTTTTTCCTGTAGCTTTTAGAGACTGCTACAATAACACTGTCAAAAACCCTTGCGCACCTGAGTATTACATCTCTGTGTCCTTCAGTAATAGGATCAAATGTTCCGGGACACAATGCTATTTTATCCATTATTACCGCCAAAATAAAATAATTTGTATTTAAATAAAAAAACTGACTTCATATTATAATCAATTACTTTTTTATGACAAACATCATTAAGTTTTTATTTTAGTGAAATATTATTTAACTGCAAACCAGTATTGGCTCCGGATTAATATTGTATTAGAAATCAGATAGAAATATAAGAGACAATTTTATCTCCAAAAAATGAATCCCTGTTTTTTTTAAGCCCTTCTATTTCACTGCTTATATCTCTTTTAAAAAAGTATTCGTAAATTATTTCTGTGGACTGTCCCGCTATTCCTGATTGTTTAATGGAGGCAAAAAGTTCTTTCATGACCTTAAAATCAATGCTGTAGGGAGGATCGATAAAAATTATATCTGCATGCAGACCTTTGCTGTTTTTAATAAACCTTATGGCATCACTTTTAATTATTCTATATTCTCCTTCCAGGTCTTTAAGCAGGCTTATATTGCTGTTTATTAATTTTAATGATTTTATACTGTCATCAATAAAATAAACCATTTTAGCTCCCCTGCTCAGCGCCTCTATTCCAAGGGAACCTGAGCCTGAAAAAAGATCGAAGATTATGCTGCCGTTTATTTTATAAGACAGCACATTAAAAATGCTTTCTTTTACTCTGTCCTGTGTGGGTCTTATATCGTAATCCTGAGGTATTTTTAACCTGAATCCCTTATATTTTCCTGCAATTATCCTGATGGGTTATCACCGCAATCCTGTTAATATGATAATGAAAAAAATGAGGCAATCAAATCTAAAAACATGAAATTTTTATTCGACAGCAAATATATAAGGATAAAGGGGCTGTCCTCCATTATGAAACTCTATTTCCATTCCGGGATATAATTCCAATATCCTGGATTGTATCTCCTTATTATTTTCCTGGGTAACACCTTCGCCGAAATAAAATGTTATTACTTCTTCTCCACCCTTTATAAGATCCCTGACCAGGTCAATAACTGCATCATTTAAACTTTCAGCAATAACCATCACCTTGCCGTCTCCAAGTCCGATATAAGCACCTTTTTTTATCTCCCCCACATAGAGGTTTGCATCTCTTACTGCTATTGTAACCTCGCCTGTTTTAATAAGGTTCATTGCTTTATTCATATTCTGTACATTTTCATCCAGACCAAGGTCAGAATTAAAAGAAAGAGCAGCAGATATGCCCTGGGGCATGCTTTTTGTGGGGATAACTGAAACATTTTTTTTGGCAATTTTTTTTGCCTGATTGGCAGTAAGTATAATATTTTTATTATTGGGCAGAATAATTATATTTTCACTTTCAATTTTATTTATGGCTTTTACAATATCATATGTAGACGGATTCATGCTTTGCCCGCCTTTTACAACATAATCAATGCCGATGCTTTTAAATATTTCCTCAAAACCGGGGCCGTTTGCAATTGCAATCATTCCATAGTCTTTTACCGGCACGCTTATCTCCTCAGCAATTTCAATTGATATAGCTTGCTTGCTCTGGTCGACCATATTATTTATTTGTATTTCATGCAGAGTGCCCTCCCTCAATGCCCTGTGTAACACCCTTTGCGGATAATTTGTGTGGACATGTATTTTAACCAGCCTGTTATTGCCGACAATAAGGGCGCTGTCACCAAGGCTCTCAATATCCTCCCTTAATCTCGGAATTTTTATGTCATCGCCTTTTATAAGCAATTCCGTACAATAAATATTTTTTATTTCAGAAATGAGGTCAAGTTTTTTAAGGCTTGCAGACTCAAGAGTCTCATCTTCCCTGTATTCGTCTCTTATTGCAGATTGTCCGTTTAAAGAACCGGGTGAACTTATATTTTCCTTTGGCCCGGCATCATTCTGTGCGAGGAACGTAACAGCCTTCTTCAATCCGATAAGTATGTCAAGTAATCCCTGTGCTCCTGCATCCACCACCCCGGCCTGCTTAAGGACCGGTAAAAGAAAAGTTGTCCTCAGCACCGATTTTTCAGTTTCATCGATTATGATTTCAAGAAGGTTCTCTGTATTGACATGCCTGCCGTTCATCCCATCGACAGTCTTGTAAATATCTTTTATAGTTGTAAGCATTGTTCCTTCAGTGGGGTTCTGCACAGAACTGTATGCGAGTTCCATTGAAGATTTGAGTGCAGATTTTAATGTATTAAGTCCAAAATCTTCTTTTTCCATTATAATGTCAAAAAACCCTTTAAGTATTTGAGAAAGAATCACACCTGAATTGCCCCTTGCGCCCATAAGGGCACCGTATGAGATTTTATCGGAAATGCTTTTTATCGATACATTTTCGAGATTTGATACTTCCTGCTGTATGGATTTAAGGGTAAGCAGCATATTTGTTCCCGTATCTCCGTCAGGTACCGGAAAAACATTCAGGTTATTTATTTTGGCCTCGTTTAATTTAAAATTCTCAATAATTACATCAAGGACCTTTTTAATATCATCATGCTTTATCCTGTTATTGACCATCAATTAACTCCATTTAATAAAAATAGTTAATTAAATTTTAACTGCCTGAATATCTTAAATCAAATAATTAAATTACATAAAGTATTCAAGCAGAATGTCGGCTATAAGTTTTAACCCCTTACTTTCAGGATGAATGCCGTCCGGCTGTATGAGGGAACCGGCCCCTCCTTCATATTCTGCAAAAATCCCGGCTAAATCAATATATTTAAACCCGTAAGCTGACGCTGCATTTATAACCCTTTCATTATAGACATAATATATTTCTTTTTGTTTCCCGGTTATTTCAATATTATTTTCAGGGTTGAATCCTTCAGTAATAGGGGTTATGCCGAGAACAATCGTATTTATATTTAGGGATTTCAGCTTTCCGAGCATTTCAGTATATTTATTTTCAAAAACATCTACTGCAATTGCAGGTATAAAGACTTTTTTGCCGTCAGAATAGTATAAATCATCATCTGGAATTGATGTATCACTGCTTTTATGGAGCATCCCGTCATTCAAACCAAAATTAATTATTACTGTATCAGGGTTATAACTTATAATATCTCTTTTGAGCCTTTTTATGCCGTCGATTACAGTGTTTCCACCGACTCCGCTGTTAATCACTTTTACATTTGTATATTTTTCCCTTAACTGTGCTTCCAGCTGTGCAGGGTACGAAAATTTATATTCAAGGTTCCATCCAAAAGTCACAGAATCACCGAAGCATGCAATTAAGGGCTCAAAACCTTCCAAATCAGCCGGTTTACAGCTTCGGGTCTCTATCCTGAGGCCAGGGTAGTTAAATGGAATTCCGGATGATAGATTAACAGCTTTTTTTGCAAGGCTGCTGCATGCGACTGATGTGGTTGCGGCTATGCAGAACAGGAGAATAAAGAAATAACCCAGGTAATTTTTTTTAATTGCCAAAGCGAGGTCAAATTTCTTGCTAATTAGCATTTTAAATGTTATTATACCTTCCGTTTTTTAATATCATTTTAAAAAGCCCGGGAATGTTCGGCCCCGGCTTTTTTATTGTTTGTTTGCAGTTTATATTATAATTTATATTTATAATAAACTATGCAAAAATGATTGTCCATGTGAGGTAACCTGCATGGATTATCAGCATAAATAAAAATTTAACATTTTACAGGAGAATACTATGTCAAATATATGCGCAATTTGTGGAAAACACCCGGGAATGGGCAACAATGTCAGCCATTCAAACAGAAAGACCGCAAGGATATTCAAGCCTAATATTATCAGGACAAAAGTTGAATATAACGGCAAGATACAGGACTTGAATATATGTACAAAGTGCCTGAAGTCCGGAAAAGTTAAGAAAGTAGTGTAACTTTTCAGCCTGTTTTCCTTATCTTACAAATAAATCCGCCTTCACTGTTAAAATAAAATGGCATTATTTCCAGCATGTAAGCATTTTTATTAAATAATGGTTCAAATTGCTGCTCCGCAAAAATTCCCATGATTTTTTCCATCGGTTCAGGGGCACATGAATTTTTATTGCTTTCCAGGAATCTATTGATTACATCCTGGTTTTCCCTTACTGACAATGTGCAGGTGTAAAAAACAAGTATTCCGCCTTTTTTCAAATACCTTAGGCAATTGGATAATATCTTTAATGTTATGGCTGATAATTTCCTGATATCCGCATATTGCCTTATATATTTAATGTCAGGATTTTTAGCAATTGTCCCAAGCGCGCTGCAGGGAGCATCAATAAATATTTTATCAAAATACCCATAATAATATTCTGAAGGCTTCCGGTCGTAACACAGGAAATCATCTTCAGAAGCATCAGCTTCTACAGGATTTATATTCCGGAGGCCCAGCCTTTCAATATTTTTTTTAAAGATGCCCAATCGTTCATGGCTTATATCGACAGAGCAGATTTCTGAATCACACCCGGTTATCTCTGAGCAGTAAAGAGCTTTTCCACCGGGAGCTCCGCAGATATCAAGTATCCTGTCGCCTTTACAAGGCTCAAACACATACTTTACAGCTATCTGCGATGAAAGATCCTGTATGGAAAAAAAACCTTCATTAAAACCAGGCATTTTTTCGATATCCTGTGAACTGTCAAGCAGCAAAGTGTCAGAAAGAAAATCTCCCGGTATAACATTTAAGGACAAAGTTTTAATGCCATTTCCATTGAAAATCTCCTCCAGCTCCTTTTTTGTGATTTTTACCCTGTTAACTCTTGCAAAAATACATGGTTCCCTGTTGAGGTAGTCACATAGCTTCTCAATGGTACCGCCGCTGTAATATTTTCCCCATTCTTTTAAAATCCAGGCTGGAAAAGAATGCAGGACACTTAGCTTGTTTTGGCAGGATAATTTGCTGTTTTTTATTTTGTCTTTTATAAAACCGGAAATATCACTGACTTTTGTTGCCTTTCTCAGTACTGCATTGACAAACTTTGAAGGCCTGAGCCCGGAAATTTCTTTTGCAAGATTTACGCTTTCATTTACTGCAGCATATGACGGGACTCTGTCAAGAAAGATTAGCTGGTAGAAAGCTATCCGCAGGATATTAAGTACGGAGTTTTCTATTCTGTTAATTTTTAAATTGCTGAATAATTCTATTGCAAAATCAATTGTGTAGATAAACCTTATTGTTCCCTTTGATATCTGGTATACAAACCTTCTGTCAGGATTACTCAGCCCTGATTTTTCAAGTATCTCTGATGAAATACGGATAAAATTCCGGGGTCTTGATAAAAATTTTGCTGTAATCAGGAAAGCATAGTGCCTCGGGTCAGGATATATTGAAATATTTTTAACTTCATTCAAAAAGTTCACCGGGTTTTATCCTGTAACCATTGATAAAATCAGCGTATACCATGCTGTTTTTACCTTCCGGTTTCAGTTCTGTTATCTGCAGCATACTGTTTCTGCAATATGCTTTCAAAACCTGTGTTTCCATGCATTTGATTATCAGGCCGTTGCTGTCTGCCTGCAATACCTGACCGCATTTTGCATTTCTGCAGGATTTTAAAAGGTTTTTATTTGCTGCAGGGATTTTTGCTGCAAGTATTTTTATTATTTTACCGTTCCAGGTTGTAAAACTCCCGGGCTCACTTGAAAAGGCTCTTATTTTGTTTAAAATTTGCCTGGATTTTAGTGACCAGTCTATCCTGAAATCACTTTTTGAAAAAATCCTGGTGTAGGATGTGCCATATCTGCTTTGGGGAACTGTTTTCATATCGTGCTTTTCAAGTATATCCAGCAGGGACACCAGCGTCGGGGCCGATATTTTGATTATTTTTTCTTCAAGTGCATCCTTATTATCATCAGGAGATATTGAAAACTTAATTACCATATAAATATCGCCTGTATCAAATTTTTTTTTGATTTTTGTAAAAGTTATACCTGTTGAGGTTTCCCCGTTCATTATTGCTGTTGAAACAGGCGACGGCCCCCTGTACTTCGGGAGCAGCGACGGATGGACATTTATAGTTCTTTCGCCGGCAATTTCAAGTATATTATCAGGAATTATTTTGCCGAACGAGACAACCACAAGGTAATCAAACCTGGTGCCAGATATCGCATCATTTACATCCTTATCGAATCCGGCAGATTCAATATAATCCAGTCCCAATTCTAAAGAAAGCTCTTTTACAGGATTCGGAAGTAATTTTTTGCCTCGTCCCTGCCTCATCTCAGGTTTTGTAAGCACTAAAACAATTTCATGTCCCGATTTGCTGATTTCTCTTAAGAATGGTAACGAAAACTCTGAAGAACCAAAGAATAAGATTTTCACAAATATGAGTCCCTGTTAATCTTTGATAAAAACTCTTTCCTGTTTTCAGGGCTTAAATGATCTATAAACAGGGTGCCGTTTAAATGATCCACCTCATGCATGAAAACCCTTGCTGCTATCCCTTCAGCTTCAAGTGTGACTTCCCTGTTTTTTAAATCCCTTGCTTTAAAAAGTATTTTTTTTGGCCTTTTTACTTCGGTTTTCAGAGAGTAAATAGACAGGCAGCCTTCTGATTCTGATTCTGTTGAATTATCGATAATCTCTATTTCAGGATTAATATATGTTTCAAATTTATCACCCATATTTACCACTATTACCCTCTTTAGCACTCCTATCTGAGGAGCAGCTAGCCCTATGCCTGATACTTTTTCATCAGAAACAGTGTCTATCATATCCTCAACAAGGTTAAGTATGGAATGGTCAATGTTCTCCACATTCCTGCTTTTTTCCCTCAATACCGGGTCGCCTATTTTCCTGATTTTTTTTACAGCCATTTTATGAATCCTGCAAAACCATATAATATCTGATAATATAATTATAAAAATTTTAAATCATTTTATTTCTATTATTATATTAGAATAATGATTTTTTTTTAACAGTAAATAAATTCATTACAATATCCAGACAGGATCTACATCCACAATAAGCTTACTGTCTTTATCCCTGTTGAAACCAGAAAGGATTTTACCAAGCATTATATTAAATTGCATTATTTTTTTTGTTTTTACAAGAATGTGCTGCCTGTAGAAGTCGTTTATTTTATAAAAAGGCGCAGGTGCCGGGCCAAGTAAAATATATTCATTTTTTTTCAAATCCACCAGGATATTATAAAGGTTGTTTATATCCCGTTTTATCTTTTGCTCATTTTTACCGGATAAAATAATGTTTACCAGGTTTGTAAACGGAGGATATGAAAGTTCTTTCCTGATTGCAATTTCTTTATTGTAAAAATCCATCTGGTCCCCGGAAACAAAGCTTTTCAGTATAAAATTGTCCGGATTATAGGCCTGTATTACAATGCTGTTTTTTTCTGATGATTCATCAAGTAAGGCTCCAAGCTCTGTAAGAGACTGGAAAGCTTTATCATTAATACTGTAATCCGGAAGGTATGTAAGGCTCTCAAATTCTATCACAGCAGCAAGGGTAATATTTCTGATTCCAAGTTCTTTTAAAACCATCTGTGTCCCGATTATTATTGCCGGGCCAGGTTTTTTTAATTCATCAAGTACTTTTTCTATTTCCAGCCTCTTCTTAAATGTATCAGAATCTATGCGCAGGATATTATTCAGCTTAAACCTCTGGTTTAATTTTTCTTCAATTTTTTCTATTCCTTCACCCCGCGCTAAAATATCGTCGCTTCCGCATTCTGGACATCTGCCAGTAAAATCAATTGTGACTGCACAATGATGGCAGACAAGCTTTTTTGACTTTTTGTGATATCTGTATGCCGAATTGCATGAATGGCACCTGGGGATATTGCCGCATTTTTTACAGACAATAAAGCTGCTGTGGCCCCTTTTATTATAATAAACAATTGCCTTATTGTTTTTATCCAGTTCATTTTTTATGGATACAAATAGCTGGTTGCTTATCTGCATATCCTCTTTTAAAGGGTCTATTTTTTTCAGATCTATTATTGTTTTACTGTAAAGATTTTTTTCATCTTCACAGTTTATTATTTTAAAATCCGGAGTGCCGGAAAAACGGTATTGCATTTCAACAGGAGGCACTATAGAAAAAAATATGCATGGTATTTTAAAAATGCGCGCGATTTTTAATGCTACATCCCGGGCATTATACCTTGCAAGCGTACTCTCTTTATAGGAGGGGTCATGTGCGTCATCAACAATAATAACTCCCGGATTTTTGAAAGGCAGGAAAAGCGATGAGCGTGAACCAAGGATTATATCATGAAATCCATTGAATATATCTGTCCAGTTTCTTATCCTTTCTTTTTCTGTCATTTCATAATCATTGATGCAAATGCTCAGGCTATTGCCGGGAAAAAGACTTTCACTTATCCTGTAAGCTCCTGAGAGTTCCGGTGTGATTATTACAGCTTTTTTCCCTGCATTCAGAGCAGGACTGCAGATGGCACGGATGTATGATATTTTTTCCTTTTTGCCGTATCCGGTAAAAAGATAAGAAGCAAAATTTTTCCTGTTTATGATATCGCCGATTTCTAAAATAAAATTAGAATCATAAATTGTATCGTCTGGGCTGACAGGACTATATTTGCTTATGAATTGTTTTTCAGAAAAATTTATGTTTCCAAGGGCCTTCAGGACCCTTGCCATATTGCCGGGCGGAAGAAAAAAAGCTGCAATCTTACTGAAAGGCTGGATATAATACGCGCTCATCCATAAAATCGTCTGCAGCCTTTTCCTGTCAAAAACGGGTACGCTGGATAAAAGTTCTTCTATTTCCTTTATATTGCTGGCATCAAGTTTTGAGGTTTTTTTCAGCCTTAGAACATATCCTGTTTCTGCCCTTCTACCGAAAGGAACTTTTACGATACTGCCGGGGTAAATAGATTTTTTTATCTCATCGGGCACACTGTAATCAAAAGGATGAGAAATATCCAGGGTTTTTATATCTACGTAGACTTCTGCAAATTCCATTATCAAATGTTATTGATATTGATTTTACCCCGGATAATCCATAAAGATAAAGATTTAAATCCCGAGGTAACTTTTTATCTCATTAACCTTATCGGTGCGTTCCCAGGTGAAATCCCTGTCATGCCTTCCAAAATGTCCATATGATGCAGTTTTTCTGTATATGGGCCTGATAAGATCAAGGTCCCGGATAATTGCTCCCGGCCTCATATCAAAGATTTCTCTTACTGCTGTATCTATCTTTGCTTTATCGGCTTTCTCTGTGCCAAATGTATCCACCATTATTGAAACCGGGTGGGCCACACCTATAGCATAAGCAACTTCTATCTCGACCTTGCCTGCAGCACCCGCAGCTACCAGGTTTTTAGCTACGTAGCGGGAAGCATAGCATGCTGACCTGTCAACTTTTGAAGGGTCTTTTCCTGAAAAACAACCCCCTCCGTGCCTTGCATATCCGCCGTATGTATCTACAATTATTTTCCTGCCGGTCAGTCCCGTGTCACCCATTGGACCGCCTATTGTAAATTCTCCTGTAGGGTTAACATATAATTTTAATTTCTTTGATATATATTCTTCAGGTATTATCGGTTTAATGACAAATTCTTTGATGTCAGGAGCAATCTGGGTATCTATATCTATCATCGGGGCATGCTGGCATGAAACGACAATAGTATCTACTGAAACAGGCTTACCATCTTCATATGAGACAGTAACCTGGGTTTTTCCATCAGGCCTCAGGTAAGGCAGTATACCTGCTTTACGTACCTCTGCAAGTCTGTGCGCAAGCTGGTGCGCAAGTTGTATAGGAAGAGGCATAAGTTCAGGAGTCTCGTCGCAGGCGAAACCGAACATCATTCCCTGGTCTCCTGCGCCCCACTGGTCTATCTCATCTTCATATCCATTTCCTTCTCTTGATTCAAATGATTTATTTACTCCCTGGGCGATATTTGGAGATTGTTTGCCAATTGAAGTCATAACTCCGCAGGTCTCAAAATCAAAACCGTATTTTGCCCTTGTGTAACCTATATTTTTTATAACATCCCTTACAATATCAGGGATTTCCACATAAGTATTTGCTGTTATCTCCCCTGCCACAACAACAATCCCGGTTTTTAAAAGAGTTTCAACTGCCACTCTTGCTTTTTTGTCTTCCGATATTATTGCATCAAGGACCGCATCAGAGATCTGGTCAGCCATTTTATCAGGATGCCCTTCTGTCACTGATTCTGATGTAAAAACATAGTTACCTTTTCTGCTCATTTACTTCCTCCTTAGAAGTTACCTAAATCATTTAAACTTTTTATTATCTCATCCCAGATACGGCCTGCTATTTTTCTTTTCGTATCCCTTTCTATTTTGACGACTCCGCCATCCTTTTTGATAACAGATACTTCATTAAAATCACTACCGAACCCGATATCTTTACGGGAAATGTTGTTCATTATTATCATATCAATATTCCTGCCCTGTATCTTGCTGTAAGCGTCTTCAATATTGTCGCTGCTTTCTGCAGCAAAACCTGCAAGATACTGGCCCTTTCTGCGGCTTTCAGAAAGCAACTGGAGTATATTTATATTTTCCCTGAATTTTAATTTTGATATTATATCATCATTCTTTTTTAACTTATAATCATATTTCTTTTCAGGGACGATATCTGAAACAGCAGCTGCCATAATTGCAATATCGCTATTTTTAAATGCGTCAAGCATTGCTTTTTTCATTTCTTCTGTATCCCTGACAGCTATGAATTTAACGCCATAAGGCGCGCCTGTGCCTTTTGCGCCTGAAACAAGTTTTACCTCTGCACCCCTGAAATATGCCTCTTCTGCCAGGGCAAAACCCATTTTTCCGCTTGATTCGTTTGATATATAGCGCACACTATCGATAAACTCCACAGTCCCTCCTGCAGAAACAACTACTTTTTTGCCTGCAAGACAGTTTTTTAATTTTATGAGCTCCCCCAGCCTGGATATTATGGCTTCATCATTTGCAAGTTTTCCTTTACCTTCCTCACCGCAGGCGAGCCTTCCGCTTTCAGGCTTTATAAAAAAATACCTTCCCATACAGGACAGTTTTTTTATGTTTTCCTGTATAAGGCTGTTTAAATACATTGACTCATTCATTGCCGGGGCGATAAGCACCGGGCAGCTGGAAGATACGACAGCAGTTGTGAGAAAATTGTCACATATGCCGCATGCAATTTTTGAAATTGTGTTTGCAGTTGCAGGAGCTATCAGTATGGCATCAACGCTGTGAGAAAGAGATATATGGTATAATTTATCTTCATTTTCAAATTGTTCATAAATAGCTTTTTTGCCGCTTAATGCAGAAAAAGTCACAGGATTTATAAAATGCAGCGCGTTCGGGCTGAGCACCGGAAAGACTTCGGCACCTTCTTTTAAAAGCCTGCTGCATATTCCTGCAGCTTTATAAGCTGCAATAGAGCCTGTGACACATATCATTATTTTTTTATCTTTAAATGGTAAAACAGCCTTTATGTCCATAGTTAAACCCCGGAATAAAAAAATATGTATGAATGAAGTAATACAGGATTTTTAATCCTGTTTATTTAATGCCGTCTTTTACCCTTACAAAACTGACCTTGTTTTCCAGCAGTTCCTGCATTGCTATTTCAAGCGGGTCATCACTTTCGGTTTCTGTAAGCGGTGCTATTACATTGACCCTTTCCATATTTTTTTTTGCAGATAAATACACTCCAAGCTCCCTTGCCCTTTTTGCAAGTGCAATGCAAAGTGAATATTTACTGTCTACAATTTTTAAAAGGTCGTCTGTATTATGAATATCCATTAAATTAACACTCCTTCAGTGTATTTAAAACATGTTTTAAATTTTGCAAAGCTTCATTATAATCATTATTGACAATAATGCAATCATAAAGATGCTGGTATTTAAGTTCCTCTACTGCAGCTCTCAATCTCTTTTCGATATCAGTAAGGTGCTCCGTGTTTCTTTTTTTCAGCCTGTTTTCAAGCTGTTTTACATTGGAAGGGACTATAAATATCATAAAAACATCTTTTACTTTTTCCCTGACCTGAATTGCGCCCTGGACTTCGATTTCAAGTATGACATTTAAGCCAGCCTTCATTTTTTCAGCTACGAAAGCCATTGGCGTGCCATACTGGAAATCACAATAAGTGGCGCTTTCAAGAAGGCATTGCTCATCAACCAGTTTCTCAAATTCTTTTCTTGATATAAAATTATATTTAATTCCCTCTTTTTCGTTTCTCCTTCTGGGCCTGGTAGTTACAGATACAGATTTTATATAACCTTCCATGCCCTCAAGAGCATCTTCTATAAGGGTGCTTTTTCCTGCTCCTGAAGGACCCGAAATAATTACAAGCCTGCCTTTGCACTTATTGCCTTTAACATTTTCTGACATTTTTATCATATACTATCTAACAAAACCGTATAAATTCATAATTTATATAAACTGTTTTTAAAATTTATGATTAGAATTTACGGGCTCTTTATATTGAAATACCCGAAAAAATCTTCTGACTGTTTTTTGCCCAAACCTTTCAGTTTTTTGCAATGGCTTATTTTAAGTTTTGCAAGAAGTTTTTCCGCACTTACCGGGCCGAAACCGGGAATGGCACAGACAAATTCGTATACCTTCATATTTGCAAAATATTTCATATAATCACTGCCCATAGAAAAAACTTCATCTAATGTCATGCTGCCGTTTTTAATTTTGTGTTTGAGCTCTGACCTGCGGTTCCTTACGGACCTTGCATTCTCTATATCTGAATGCAGAATATTTGCGGACCCTTTCATAAGAAATACCTTTACTTTTTTTAAAACACAGTGCTTATTTTCTGCTTCCAGGATAATACATGTCCACCCCGTCCCTGCAGAGAGGGCATTCTTCAGGCGGGTATTTGTCCACCTGTATTTTTATCAGGCTAAAAAAAGGATAGCCGAATTCCACTTTATCTGACCTGTCGACAATACATATTACTCCCCTTATTTCGGCCCCGGCGTTTTTACATATTTCAATCACTTCAAAAACTGAACCGCCGGTAGTAATAACATCTTCGGCAATAATGACTTTTTCACCGGGGCTTATCTCAAATCCCCTCCGAAGCTCCATTGCCTTTTCTTTTCTTTCTGTAAAAATCATGCGCCTGTTTAATGCAAGTCCCAGCATATATCCGAATAAAATACCTCCCATTGCAGGAGATACCACTGTTTCAACAAGCTCTTTATTTATTGCGGAATTGTACTCATTTACAGCAGCATTTACAAGATAAGATGTCCTGTCCGGATACTGCAGCAGCTTTGCGCACTGAAGGTAAAACTTACTGTGAAATCCGCTTGTCAGTTTAAAATGCCCCTCCAGGACGGCGCCGGTTTCCAGAAGCACCCTGTAAACATCAGCGGACTTAAGTTGATGCAAAACTTTCATATCATACCAAAGCCCTTTCTATTTCATCAAAAATTATTTTTAGCGGCTCATCAATATTTTCTTTTGAAGTTATGGATCTGCCAGCAATAATAAAATCCGCACCGTTTTTTATTGCATTATATGGGGTACTGCTCCTTTTCTGGTCATTTAACTGGTCATGCTCAAGCCTGATTCCCGGAGTAGCAATATAAAAACTATTTCCCAGCTTTTCCCTTAAAGCTTTTACTTCATTAGGTGAGCATATTATTCCATCTGCTCCATTTTCCAATGACATTTCTGCCAGTTTTAAAACTGAGCCTAAAAAATCACTTTCAAACCCGAGCTTATAAAGGTCATTATTGTCAAGGCTTGTAAGAATGGTGACCCCGAAAAGAAGCGGAGGAAGACAATTCAAATGCCCGGACTGCTCTATTGCCATTTTTTTTGCTTCTGCTATCATTTTCGGCCCTCCCAGGCAGTGCAGAGTAATTTTATCCGCGCCAAGTCTTGTTATTGCTGCTACAGCCTGGCTTACAGTATTGGGGATGTCCATCAGTTTTGCATCCATCATTACTTTATATCCAAAGCTCTTTGCAGTTTCAACGACACCTGTGCCGCAGCTGTAGAACATTTCGAGGCCGAGCTTTAAAGTGGAAATCCTGTTTTGCATTTTGTGGCACAGAGAAACCAGTTCCTGTTTAGAGCTTACATCTACGCTTACTATCAGCCTGTCAGCTGTTTTTAATATACTTTTTTTATCGGGGGCATTTCCCATTAGACGATACCTCCTGCTGCCAAAGTTATACTGCCATTCATCATTTTATTCTTAAAGCTTTCCCTGCAAGTTCTCCAATATTTGTAAACCCCATTCTTACCATATAATTGCTTATACCTTCAATGATTTTTTCACATACTGCAGGGTCTGTAAAATTAGCTGTGCCTATTCCTACTGCATTTGCTCCTGCTATCATGAATTCTACTGCATCCTGCCAGCTGGAAATTCCGCCCATTCCTATTATCGGCAGTATATTTTCTTTTGCAAGCTGGTACACATGAAATAATGCTACCGGCTTTACAGCAGGACCTGACAGCCCGCCTGTTATATTTGCAAGCCTTGGCTTAAAACTCTCAATATCAAAAGCAGTACCGGTAATGGTATTTATTATTGAAACTGCATCTGCACCGTTTTCTTTTGAAATGATTGCTGACTTTATTATTGTATTAAAATTCGGGCTGAGTTTTGCAAATAACGGCATTCCAGTTATTTGTTTAACCTCACTTATTATAGGGCCTATTTCTTCAGGTATTGCACAAAATGCCATCCCTCCTTCACTGATATTGGGGCATGAAAAATTCAGTTCAAGAGCTTTTATTTCTTGCGCACGCGGCCTTATTTTCATTGCTATTTTTTTAAATTCCTCCCTGTCGGCACCAAATATGCTGAGAATTATATCTGCTCCCAGCTCCTGCATCTTATCAAGAGAAACTTCAAGAAAACTGTCTATGCCCTCATTCTGCAGTCCTATAGAGTTGAGCATTCCACTGGCTGTTTCCCATATCCTTGGAGGCGGATTGCCATCTTTTTTTTCAAGTGAGAAACTTTTTGTAGTGACAGCGCCCAGGTTTGATACATTAATGAACCTGCTGTATTCAATACCCTGTGCAAAGGTCCCGGAATTTACAAAAACAGGATTTTTAAATACTGCTTCACCAAACCTTACAGAAAGTCCGGGGTTTATGTCTGCTGAATCATTCAAAGACTACCTCCATAAGGTTAAAAGCCGGTCCATCGCTGCAGACCTTTTTATAGGATAACTTTCCATCTTCGCCTCTTGTTTTTATAACGCAACCCATGCAGACTCCAATACCGCATGCCATTCTTTCTTCCATCAATGCAAATGCTTTTATCCCTCTGGCCCTGCTGATTATTCCCTGAATCGACTTGAGCATTTCCAATGGGCCGCAGGCGACTATGATACTGTTATCATAATCTTTAATATTTGCTGAAATATATGAAGTAGGCAATCCCCGCTCACCAAAAGAGCCATCTTCTGTAAAAATCCTGTAATTTCTGGTTATTTTGGCAAGGTCTTTTTCCCATGCATAAAAAGCATTATCTTTGAAACCGGCAATAAAAAATACATCTTTGCCTTTTTCGGCAAGCTCTGAAGCCAGATAACACAAAGGCGCGACACCGATACCTCCTCCAATAAGGACATGCTTACTATGGGCTTCTTCAATTAAAAATCCGTTGCCCAGAGGACCAATAAAATCCAGGTACTGGCCCTTTCTTAAAGTCGAAAGGTACAAGGTACCTTTTCCTTTTACAGTATACAGGATTGAAAATACATTGAATCTTTTATCTATCTCGCATATTGCAAACGGACGCCTCAGCAGAGGGTCAGTAATATTATCGCTGGAGCACTTTACTTCAACAAACTGGGCAGGCGCCGCGTTCCTGCATATATATGGTGAAAAAACCTCTATTTTATAAAGGTTTTCACTGTATTTTTTATTTGCAAGTATCTCCCCGTTTAATATTTTCATAATTTTAAAGTTTTTCTTTTACTGAGAACCTGTTTTTATTGCTGTTTTTAATTATTAATAATCCTGTATGCTCTTTACATTTATTTTCTCGCTTGACTGGAGCTCCTTAATTCCCTGGACAACAGCTGAAGCAGCAGATAAAGTCGTTATTGACGGAATATTCTGCATCACTGCAGCGGTCCTCAGGAAATATCCGTCACTCCTGGCATTGCTGCCCTCGGGAGTGTTTATAATAAGGTCTATTTCGCGATTTTTCATCATATCCAGCACATTCGGCCTTCCTTCACTTATTTTGAGCACCGAATCACATTTTATACCGTTTTTTTCAAGTATATCAGCCGTACCTTTTGTTGCTATTATCTTAAATCCCAGTTTATTAAGGTCTTCTGCAATCGCAAGTATGTTATTTTTATCTTTATCATTGACGCTTATAAAAACTATGCCTTTTTTCGGGAGAAACAGGTTTGTTGCAATCTGTGATTTTGCAAATGCAATACCGAAATTTTTATCTATTCCCATAACTTCACCGGTAGATTTCATCTCCGGCCCGAGTATTGTATCAAAGCCCGGGAACCTGTTGAAGGGAAGGACTGCTTCTTTAATACTGAAATACTTCAATGACAGGCAGTCGACTTTTTTAAAATCCAGTTCCCTGAGTTTTTGTCCGGTCATTACCCTTGCAGCTATTTTTGCAAGCGGGACCTTAATTGTTTTGCTTACAAACGGAACGGTCCTTGATGCCCTGGGATTTGCCTCAAGCACATAAACTGTTGAATTCTTTAATGCATATTGTATGTTTATAAGTCCTTTTACTTTAAGTGCCTGCGCTATCCTGAGTGTGTAATCTTTTATGGTGTCTGTTATCTGTTGGGATAGCGTGAAAGGCGGAATGACGCATGCGCTGTCCCCGGAATGTATTCCAGCTTCTTCTATATGTTCCATTATTCCCCCAATAAAAATGTCCTCTCCATCAAAAATCGCATCAACATCTATTTCAATGGCATCTTCAAGGAATTTATCTACCAGAACAGGTTTATCAGGAGATACAAGCGATGCTTTATTTATATAACTCACAAGGCTTTCTTCAGTATAAACTATATTCATTGCCCTGCCGCCAAGAACATATGAAGGGCGTACCAGCACCGGGTAACCGATCCTGCGTGCAGCTTTTACTGCTTCGTCAGTTGTCATAGCTGTGCCGTTCTGCGGCTGAGGTATATCCAGTTTGTGTAAAAGATTTCCAAACCTTTTTCTGTCTTCTGCAAGGTCGATACTGTCAGGAGATGTACCCAGAATCTTAACGCCGGCATTATGAAGGCGCATTGCCAGCTTTAATGGTGTCTGTCCGCCAAACTGCACAATTACTCCTGCAGGTTTTTCGACCCCGATAATGTTTAAAACATCTTCAAATGTAAGTGGTTCAAAATAGAGCCTGTCTGAAGTGTCGTAATCTGTACTTACAGTTTCAGGATTGCAGTTTATCATAATTGTCTCATAACCATCTTCATGTAATGCAAAAGATGCATGAACACAACAGTAATCAAACTCGATACCCTGGCCTATCCTGTTCGGGCCGCTTCCAAGTATTACGATTTTTTCTTTTGAAGAAGATGCAGCCTCATTTTCACTTTCATATGTGGAATAATAATATGGAGTGCAGGCCTCAAATTCAGCAGCACAGGTGTCTACAGGTTTAAAGACAGCTTTTATGCCATATTTATTTCTTATCTCCCTTATATCATCCTCGCTGCAATTGCACATGTGCCCAAGCTGAAAGTCTGAATAGCCCATTCTTTTGGCTGCAAATATTTTTTCTTTTGTAAGCTCTCTTGCTCTGCAGCCTGAGAAACCCTTCTCAAATTCGACAAGCTGTTTTATATTATAAAGGAACCATCGATCTATTTTTGTACTGCTGTAAATTTCTTCTATACTCATTCCGAGCTCAAAGGCCATTTTTATATAAAATACCCTGTCCTGGTTTGGAACAGTAAGTTTTGCCGAAAGTAATTCTCTGTTAAGGTCGTCTTTCCCGTCGGCTCCCAGCCCGTACCTGTCTATTTCGAGAGACCTGATAGCTTTTTGCAGAGCTTCCTTAAATGTCCTGCCAATTGCCATAGCTTCACCAACAGATTTCATCCTGGTCGTAAGGCTGATATCAGTGCCCGGGAACTTCTCAAATGCCCATCTTGGAAATTTTACAACAACATAATCGATTGAAGGCTCAAAACATGCAGGAGTTTTTCTGGTAATATCATTCGGTATTTCATCCAGCGTATACCCTACTGCCAGCCTGGTGGCAATCTTTGCTATTGGAAAACCGGTTGCTTTTGACGCAAGAGCGCTGCTTCTTGAAACCCTTGGATTCATTTCTATAACAACCATTTTTCCGTCTTCAGGGTTTACAGCAAACTGTATATTTGAGCCGCCTGTTTCAACGCCGATTTCCCTTATTATGGCAAGCGATGCCTGCCTCATATCCTGGTATTCACGGTCAGTTAAAGTCTGTGCAGGGGCGACTGTAATGCTGTCTCCTGTATGTACACCCATGGGGTCGAAGTTTTCAATCGAGCACACTATTACAACATTATCATTTTTGTCTCTCATTACTTCAAGTTCATATTCTTTCCAGCCTGCGACTGATTTTTCTATAAGCACCTGTTTGGTGGGAGAAAAATCAAGCCCTCTTGTAACTATTTCTATAAACTCTTCTTTATTGAATGCGACTCCACCGCCTATTCCGCCAAGTGTAAAGCTCGGCCTGACAACAAGAGGAAACTTTAATTCATTGCTTATTTCTATTGCCTCTTCAAGATTATTGGCATAACCACTGGGTGGCACATCAAGGTTGATATTTTTCATTGCCTGTTTGAAAAGTTCCCTGTCTTCAGCTTTTTCTATAACTTCTACATTTGCGCCTATAAGTTCCACCCCATATTTTTCAAGGACCTTTTCTTTTGCAAGTGCAACAGCTATATTAAGTCCGGTTTGCCCCCCAAGTGTAGGTAAAATTGCGTCAGGCATTTCTTTTTTTATTATTTTTGCGACAAATTCCGGAGTAATAGGTTCAATATATGTACTGTCGGCAAACTCGGGATCAGTCATAATAGTTGCCGGATTTGAATTTATCAGTATTACTCTATAACCTTCTTCCTTGAGGACTTTGCAGGCTTGTGTGCCCGAATAGTCAAATTCACATGCCTGGCCTATGACTATAGGGCCTGAGCCTATTATAAGTATTTTTTTAAGGTCTCTTCTTTTCGGCATTTTTCACTTTCTGAAATCATCTATATATTTTTTGAAACCGGCAAATATATATCTCGAATCATATGGTCCCGGGCCTGCTTCAGGGTGGTGCTGTACGCTGTAAGCAGAAATTTCCGGGTATTCAATACCTTCGATTGTGCCGTCATTGAGATTTATATGAGTTATATTTGCAGAAGATATGCTGATATTTTTTAATGTTTCAGGCTCCACTGCAAAACCATGATTCTGTGTGGTAATTTCAACTTCACCGGTTAAAAGGTTTTTTACAGGATGGTTCCCTCCATGGTGCCCGAATTTCAGCTTGTAAGTCCTTGCGCCAAGTGCAAGAGCCATAAGCTGGTGACCAAGGCAAATCCCGAAAACCGGTTTTTTGCCCAGCAGCATGGATATATTTTTAATTGCATACCGGACCGCTGCAGGGTCCCCCGGGCCATTTGAAAGGAAGATGCCTTCAGGTTCAAGTGCCAGTATCTCATCTGCACCTGTAGATGCAGGAACAACTTTTATATTAAAACCTGCCATATCAAGGCAGCGCAGAATATTGAATTTGATACCATAATCCAGTGCGACAATATCTCTGCATTTGCCGGTTTTTTTATTACTGTATATATAACTTTTTTTACACGTTACATATTTTACAAGGTCGCTTCCAGCCATTGCAGGGTGACTTTCAAGTTTTTCTTTCAGTTCTGATATATTATCATTTTCTGTTGATATTATGCCTTTCATGGCCCCGCTTATACGCAGAAGCCTTGTAAGCATCCTGGTATCAATGCCTTCTATGCCAATGATATTATTTTTTCCAAGGTAAGAAGCAAGACTTTTTTTTGCTCTCCAGTTACTGTAATAATCAAAATATTCCCTTACAACAAAGCCCGAGACATGTAAATTTGCAGACTCTGTGTCTTCTTCATTTACACCATAGTTTCCTATTTGTGTATAAGTCATTGTTACAATCTGCCCGTAATAGGATGGATCGGTAAGTATTTCCTGATAACCCGTCATTGAAGTATTAAAAACTACTTCACCGGCAGTTTCCCCTCCGGCGCCAAAACTTAGGCCCTTAAATATGGTGCCGTCTTCAAGCAATAATACTGCTTTCAATTATTTATCCTTACTTTTTTTCCATTGACAGTGGCGCAAACCATACCGTAGAGTTTTTGCCCTTTAAATGCACTGTTTTTGCTTTTAGAGTTAAAAAATCCGTCATCGATTATCCGCCAGGATTCGGGATCAAATAGTGTAATCTCTGCTTTTTCCCCCTGCTTTATGGACGGAGGGTTTATTCCGAGTATCTTCCTGGGTTTAACAGAAAGAATATTGATTAATCTGTCAATACCCAGTCTGGAATCCCTGCAGAGTTTTGTAAAAGCACAGGCAAACATTGTCTCAAGCCCTGTTACACCATTAGCAGCACTTTTTACAGTAGTATTTTTTTCAGCTTCCAGATGAGGGGCATGATCGCTGGCTATTATATCAATGATACCGTTGCGGATCCCTTCTTCAAGAGCCTGCCTGTCGCGGCTGCTTCTTAAAGGCGGGTTTATTTTAAATGTTGCATCATATTTTTCCAGTGAAGAGTCATCAAACACAAGATGGTGCGGAGTCACATCACAGGTTACGGGCAAGCCATCTTCTTTGGCCATTTTAATAAGCCGGACTGATTCCATTGCACTTATATGCGTAAAATGCACTTTTGCTTTTGTCCGTTTTGCAAATTCTATATCCCTCTGTATCATTAATATTTCAGAAAGGGATGAAATCCCGTCAAGTCCCAGTTTTGATGAGAAATAACCTTCGTGCATAAGGCCGGACTTTGAAAAACTGTAATCTTCCTCGTGCAGTATAAGCGGGATATCAAAATATGATGCATATTTCATTATTTCATACATTAGTTTTGGTTCCTGTACACACCGCCCATCATCAGAAAGTGCAATAGCCCCGTTTTCCTTCAGAAGGCCGAAATCAGTCATTTCAGTTCCCTCAAGTTTTTTTGTCATTGCTGCGACAGGATAAACTTCAAAATCAAATTCTTTTGAGCGGTTGATTATATATTTTACAAGATATTCATTGTCAATTGGCGGCTCTGTATTTGGCATACAGCATAATGAAGAGAAACCGCCATGTGCCGCAGCATTAATGCCGCTTTCGATATCCTCTTCTTCCTCATTGCCCGGTTCCCTGAGGTGTACATGCATATCAAAAAAAGACGGGCATGCTATTAATCCATCAGCATCAATTATTACTGTTTTTCCCTTTAATACTGCTAAAGGTTTTGTATTTTTATTTCCTGTTACATTTTTATCCGCAGAATTGCTTTCTTTAATATCCCTTTCAACAGGAAAATTTCCTCCGGTATCTGTTTTGCCGATTGAACGTATTGTCCCGTTTCTGATCAGTATATCATCCCTGGTATCAATGCCCTGTGCAGGATCTATTATTCTTGCATTTTTTATAAACAATTCATTGTCTTCAGGAATCATATTTGTTTTGTTGTATATTAATTCAGTCATTTTTTACCGCCGGGTTAATCTTTTGTTAAGATAAGATAAATAAGCGCCATTCTTACAGCAACACCATTTCTTACCTGCTCATTGATTTTTATTTTTTCAGCCATGCTTTTTTCAAGATTCATAACGCTTTCACTTATTTCAATGTCCCTGTTAACAGGCCCCGGATGCATTACCAGTGAGCGCTTTTTCATCATATTTAGCCTTTTTTCATCCAGTTCCAGAAACCTGTTATATTCTTTTACAGATGGATAATATTTCCTTTCCTGCCTTTCAAACTGCATCCTTAACATATAAAGGATATCCACTGTTTTTATTATTTCATCAATGCAGCCTTTCACACTCACATCATAATGTGAGAGGTCCTCAGGAAGCAGCATCGGCGCCGATACAAGGGTTACTTCCATTCCCATTTTTTTGAATAACAGCATATTTGAGCGTGCAACCCTGCTGTTTACAATATCTCCTGCAATAGCGACACTTAAACCTTTAAATTTCCCGAATGATTTTTTAATAGTATATAAATCAAGCAGCGCTTGTGTGGGATGCTGGTGCTTTCCGTCCCCTGCATTTATTACAGGCAAATCAATATTTCTTGAAATAAAACTCATTACACCGCTATCCGAATGCCTGATAACAAGAAGATCCGCTATCATTGACCTTATTGTCTTTATCGTGTCTATTATTGATTCACCCTTCTTGAGGCTGCTTGCTGATGATGAAAAATTTATAATATCCGCGCTGAGCCTTTTTGCAGCAAGTTCGAAAGATATCCTTGTCCTTGTACTGTTTTCAAAAAACATATTTATTATGGTCTTTCCCCTCAGTGCCGGCACTTTTTTCAGGTCCCTCTCAAGCACTTCATTAAAAGTATCTGCATTTTCAAGGATGATTTCTACATCATCCACACTTAAATCATCAATATCTATGACATTTTTTACACTCAGCATTTTATTACCTGCCTGTTAAATTTAAGATGATTCATAAATCGTAACGCTGTCTTTATCATCAGTTTCTTTAAGGCTCACTTCAATTCGCTCATTTAATGAAGTTGGAATATTCTTCCCTACATAATCTGCCCTTATGGGAAGCTCCCTGTGGCCCCTGTCTATAAGTACCACAAGTTGTATTGTTTTTGGCCTTCCAAAATCTGTAAGCGCATCAAGCGAAGCCCTTATTGTCCTGCCTGTAAACAGCACATCATCGACAAGTATTACATCTTTACCGTCTATTGCGAATGGTATATCTGTTATTTCAACATTGGGCTTGACCCTTTTTGCTACATCATCCCTGTAGAAAGAAATATCAAGTTTTCCTGCAAACATCTCTGTTGTTTCAAGCTCTTTTATATTATTTGCAATGCGCCTGGCCAGCGGAACACCTCTTTTCTGTATGCCGATAAATACAAGATTTTTTGCGCCTTTGTTTCTTTCAAGAATCTCATGGGATATTCTTTTTAATATACGGTCTATATCAGATTCATTAAGTATTAAAGCTTTTTCTTTCATTTTCTTTTTTTATTCAGAGTTATTATTATATTTCTAATCCTTTTAAATACATAAAAGTTCCCGGATAAAAAAAACGCCCTCTTACAATTATAGTAAGAAGGCTTCTGAATATGCCAGTGTAATATCAGGTAATGTTAAAATCTGTTCTGACAATTTGCTCCTTTTTAGTCTCTCCGGACTATTTTAAAGGTAATTATTATTTTATTTAAACTTATTATATATCTGAATCAGATATATTTTATATTATATATTTTTACCGAAGATAATATAGGGGATTTTAAATAAAAATTCAAGATATTTTTTTAAATTGGGATTTTTTTGTTAATACTATTAAAATAGTAGTGTATAATAGTCAATTGCTTATAAGATGATTTTTACAGGGTTTATAAATATTTGCCGGGCGTTTTTTACATGATGCCCGGCAGTAATTGTAAATATTACAGGATTTAATAATGAAACTTTCAACCAGAAGCAGATACGGGACAAGGCTCGTTCTTGAGCTTGCAATTAAGTTTGAGGAAGGCCCCGTATATTTAAAAGATATAAGCAGATCGCAGGATATTTCCCTGAAATATCTGGGCCAGCTTGTAATACCTTTGAAACTTGCCGGGATAATTAATTCATCAAGGGGTGCCCATGGCGGATATTTTCTGGCAAAGGATCCCGAAACAATAAAGCTCAGTGAAATAATAGATATCCTTGAAGGCCCCATTGGCATAGTCGACTGTATAAATGATAATAATTCATGCCATAGATATAAAACATGTTCAGTAAGGTTTTTCTGGGAGGAAGTAAACAGCAATTTTTACAGGTCCCTTGAGGGAATAACTTTGAAGGATATGGTCAGGCATTATAAGGCTCTTAATATTTAAGGCACTATTTGATAATCGGCCCATCCTGGTCTTAAGGTTTTAATTAATTGCTATCCCGGAATTTCAGATTATAACTATATATTGACATTATATTTTAATAAGTATTAAAATTCTTTAGTTGTTTACAAATTTGGTTTGAACACTATTTTCCAAAAAAACGGCAAAAATTACAGAAAGGAACTAAAAACAAGGTGGTAAAATTGAACAAGAAAGTAAAAGCACTGGTAATTTCAACAATTACATTTTTAATCATGTCAGTGGTGCTGATGATACCGGGTATTATTTCTGCAGAGGAAGCAACATCTTCAGACACAACTGCAGCAGAGACAACTGCTCCGGATATTGTTGAAAAAGTAACTTTTGATGTTATTTTTCCTGAGCTAAGTGCAAAAGCAGGCAATAATTTTGAATTCAAGTTTGACCTTTTGTATGAAGGAGACGAGGAAGCGACATTTGATATTGCTACTGAAGCACCCGAAGACTGGTATGTAGCAGTTTCGCCTTCATATGAAGAAAAAGAAGTAAGTGCAATAAAGATGGCTGCCGGTAAGAAGGAAAGCCTGAAAATACTGGCTTATCCTCCATTAACAAAGGACCTCCAGAAAGCAGGAGACTTTAAAATCAAACTCATAGTCTCAAACGAGGATTTAAAAATATCAGAGTCTTATGAATTTACTGCAACTGTCACAGCTACCTATGATGCGTCTCTTTCAGCAAAATACGGGGTGCTCAATACACAGGCTACTTCAGGAAAAAATAATCCTTTTATGTTTGTATTTGAAAACACCGGCTCAGGAGATATAGAAAATATAACATTTAAGGCAGATGCTCCACAGAAATGGATAGTAAAATTTGAACCTGAAAAAATAGACAAGATGGCCGCTGGCGAGACAAAGGATATTAAGGTCACAATTACCCCTCCGGATAAGACTATTGCTGGAGATTATATGCTTAACTTTGCAGCAAACAGCAAGGATGCATCTGACAATGTGGATATCAGAGTAACTGTAGAGACCCCGTCTGTATGGGGATGGATAGGCATAGCAATAATAGTAATAGTGGTAATAGGAGTTGCAGTTATATTTGCAAGATTAGGAAGAAGATAAAACATGAACAATGTGATTGACAAACCAATAATCATTGCTGAGAACCTGACAAAACAGTATGCTGCAAAGACTGTTGTAAACAATCTTAACCTTACGGTAAGCGAAGGTGAGATATTCGGCCTTTTGGGCCCAAACGGCACAGGAAAGTCAACCATAATCCTAATGATGCTTGGCCTTACAGAACCAACAGCAGGTTCCATCAGTATAGACGGATTTAATTCCACAAAGGAGCCGATTAAGGTTAAAAGAATAACAGGTTACCTTCCCGAGAGGCTTGGTTTTTATGAGGATATGACTGCAAGGCAGAACCTTAAGTATACCGCGGACTTAAACAGCGTACCTGCAAAAGATATCGAGGCAAAAATTTCCGAGGTACTTGAGATAGTGGGCCTTGAAAAAAATAAAAACAGCCTTGTCCGTACCTTTTCAAAAGGCATGAAACAGCGTCTTGGCATAGCAGATGTACTTGTTAAAGATCCGAGGCTTGTTATACTTGATGAACCCACAGAAGGCCTTGATATAAAAATAGCCAATCAGATACTTGAAAACATACAGATTCTAAACAGGCAGAAAAATATTACATTTCTTATTTGCTCGCACCAGTTAAACCTTGTCCAGAGGATTTGCACGAGGATCGGGATAATGTCCAAAGGCAATCTTATTGGCGAGGGAAGAATAGACCACCTGGGAAGGGGCCTGTTCTCTGCCGGCAAGTACAGGATAGAGATTGAAGTTTCTGAGGCTCCCGCACAAATAATTGACAAAATAAAGGGCCTTGACAAGGTTTTATCAGTTGATAAAAAAGAAAATGTAATAGAGATTACTGCAGATGAAGATGTAAGGTCAGCAATATCAAAGCTTATCATTGATAACAACCTTCTGCTGACAAGGATGAATATCAAGGATTCATCACTTGAAGATATATATTTGAAATATTTTAAAGAGGAGTAATATGAAAGGCGCTTTAACAGTTTTCCGTAAAGAAATCGGCGATTACTTCGGCAGCAAGATTTTTATAATACTTCTTGCGCTTATTTATATTGCTGGACTGGGTTTTGCATACCTTTCCATACAGGCTATAAAGTCGGCTCCTATGAGTACTGACCAATCATTGCTGGTAAAAGTCTTTATTGATGAAATGTTTTTCCTGAAGTTGTTTACTGTAGGAGAGCTCAGGGCAATAATGACATTTAACTTTGTACGGTTCTTTGGTGCTTTTATACCTCTTATAGGTATATTGTTCGGCTTTAATGCAATAAACAGCGAAAGGAACTCAGGTAACATAAGCAGGCTGCTTGCACAGCCAATATATCGTGACAGTCTTATAAACGGTAAATTTCTGGCAGGTATAACAACCCTTACAATAATGATTTCAAGCATAGTATTCATTGTAATGGGTATCGGTCTCAGGGCAATCGGAGTTCCACCGTCTTCCGAAGAGATATTGAGAATACTTATATTCATATTTATCTGCATAATATACGGCATGTTCTGGATGAGCCTGTCTATGCTATTTTCAGTTCTCATGAAAAACGTTGCAGCTGCTATACTGACTGCTATTCCGATATGGCTCTTCCTTACATTTTTCTGGCCATATATAGCACCACAGCTTGCAAACCAGATTGTTCCTGTGCTTGATGGGGCCACACTTGCAACACAGTTAAAAAACCTGTCTCTTTCAGTTGACCTCATGAGGATATCTCCGTTTATATTGTTTTATGAAGCGACTGCAGCAATAGTGGACCCGACGCTCGGGCACCTGTCACTGGCAGTTTCTGACAGTGATCTGAGCAAGCTTATTGCAAATCCTTTATCCCTGAACCAGAGCTTCATACAGATATGGCCGCAATTGATTGTAATAATAATGCTTGCAATAATATGTTTTGCCGTATCATATATAATATTCATGAAACAGGAAATAAGATCTACATAGGAAAAAACTGTATAATATATTTGCTGTGTAAAAATATTAAACGGCTATTCAGATATAACAAAAAACCCGGACTTTAAAACCCGGGTTTTTGTTTTTTTTCTAATCCAGTACTGTTTATTTAATCCTGCTGAGTCATAACTTCTTCAATAAGATCTGTGCCTGCAGAAACCTTATCCATGCTGTGGATAGAGGCTCCATTCTGTATAATAACCCTTTCCACTTCTTCAAGTGAAATATTTTCACCTTCACAGGTTATTTTTACATTTTCAACTTTCTGGTCCATTTCTTTTAATGAAATGTCAACACCTGCAACACCTTCAAGATCGGCAAGCTGCGTCGCAAGGTCCACAAGGTTTGGCGAGTGGGGTTTTAATACATCCAGTACCAGTCTCCTGATTTTTGCCAATTTAAATCATCCTTTCCAGGAAAAATTATATTTTATTTGCACGTAAAATACCAAGGCTTTTATCAAGATCAGGTGCAGGGCCGTCTTGGAGCTCGATTGCCTGGCCGGTAACAGGGTGAATAAAAGATAAATACCTTGCATGAAGAAATTGCCTTTTCAGTCCTGTTTTTTTTGCGATTGCTGCTGATTGGCTGTTTCCATAAAGGGTATCGCCAATAACAGGATGGTTTATATAACTCAGATGAACCCTTATCTGGTGCGTCCTTCCGGTTTTTGGATATGCATCAATAAGGGCGCAATCACCAAACCTTTCAATCACTTTAAAATCGGTCAGGGATTGCCTTCCGTTATCAATAGATATAGCCATTTTTTTCCTGTCGAGCCTTGACCTGCCGATGGGCAGATCTATATGTCCGCTTTCTTCAGAAAAATCACCCAAAACAAGAACCGAATAAATCTTTACTATTTTGCGCTCCTTAAAAAGCGAAGATAGCCTGAATTGTGTTGCCGGGTCCTTTGCCACTAAAATAATGCCTGAAGTGTCTTTGTCGAGCCTGTGGACAATGCCGGGCCTGATTGTTTTGCCGAAAGCTTCCTGTTTTTCTTTCAGGTAAAAAACAATAGCATTTGCAAGTGTACCAGTGCTGTTTCCTGCTGCAGGATGCACAGACATTCCAGCCTCTTTGGATATTGCAATAAAATAGCTGTCTTCATAGATTATTTTCAATTTTTTTTCAAGCGGTACGAGCTCTTCCGGTGGAAGCAATGCTTCAATATCGGGGATTTCAACTTTATCGTTTGGCCTTATCCTGTAATTCTTGGCAGCAGCGGCACCGTTTACAAGAACAGACTTATTTTCAATTAGTTTTTGTATGTAGCTTCTTGAATATTGCGGCAGCTTCCGGACAATAAAACTATCCAGACGGGAATCTGTATCAAATTCTCCTGCCGGTAAAGATAGTATCTTATTTTTTTTCTGCATCAATTTCTTTTGCCGGATCCTTTTTAAAAAAGGTCCTTATAATGATTATCAGCATAATCCCGAATCCTATTACAATAAAGCTGTCAGCAACATTAAATACAGCAAAATATTCCAGATGCAGGTAGTCAGTTACCTGGCCGGCAAATAAAATCCTGTCAATAAGGTTTCCTGCTGCGCCGCCAAGAATAAACCCAAGACCAAGATTATAAAAAACCGAAGGGAGATTAAGTTTTATCTTAAGGACTATAATGAGTATTATTGCAACAATTGAAATTGCAATAAAGATTTTCGTCTTATCCTGGAACAAGCCAAAAGCTGCTCCTGTATTTGTCACCCTTGAAATATAAAAAATATTTGGAATTATCTCTACAGGAAATACCTCCTCCGGCTGAATATTCACAATATATTTTGTAACCTGGTCAAGTGCAAGAACAAGAGCTGCACTTATTGCAAATATTACATTAAGCGGGCCTTTTGATAATTGTTTAACCATTGGTGATTATGCTCCCTGTAACACGGATGCCGACTTTTACATCCTCTTCATTTACTTTTATTTCTTTAATAAACATATCGTCCGAAAATTCTTTCCCGAGCCGGCCGGTAAGAGTTTCCTTTTTTATATAATCACTGAATTTATTGATTATTTCCCAAACTCCGGCACCGCACTCAAAAGATGCCTGTATTGTATTTTCTATCTTAAAATCCGCCTCTTTTCTCATGTTCTGGACCTGATGGACCAGCTCTCTGCAGAACCCTTCTTCTTTAAGCTCAGCAGTCATTTCCATGCTTATTCCAACAGTATATTCACCGTCACTTTCTGCACCAATGTTTTCATGGCTTGTGATTTCAACAATTATTTCTTCAGGGAGCAGCTCTATCTGGCGGCCGTTAACAGAGACGGTGACATTTTTTCCATTTCTGACTTTAACTGCGACCTGTACAGGATTTTCTGCCTGCAGAGCTTTCTTTATTTCCGGCAGCATTGACCCGTATTTCGGGCCGAGGAATTTAAGGTTTGGCTTTATATTATAAAGGACAATACTTTCCAGCCTGTCAATAAGCTCCATTTCTTTTATATTAAGTTCCTCAAGTATTACATCCCTGAAATGAAGGCATGCTTCTTTTTTCTTTGGGTCACTGTCAAAATATATCTTCAGGCTGGCAAGAGGCTGCCTTGTTTTTATATTTATTCTGCTTCGTACTGCTCTCCCGAGTCCTATTATCTTTCTTATTGCATTCATTTTAAAACTTAAGTCTTCATCAATAAGTGTATTATCACAAACAGGATAATCTTCCAGATGCACACTTTCTTTGCAGTTATGCGACCCGTTTGTCAGGTTTAAATACATCTCATCACTGATAAAAGGTATAAAAGGTGCAGCAAGTTTTGTAACAGTCAAGAGGCATTCATATAATGTCTTATACGCGCTGATTTTTTCATTATCATTTTCACTTTTCCAGAATCTTCTCCTGCTTCTCCTTACATACCAGTTGGACAGGTCATCAACAAATGCCTCGATAAGCCTTCCACTGTCAGTTACATTGAAATCATCAAGAAGTGCTGTGACTTTTACTGTGGTCCTGTTAAGCTCAGATATTATCCATCTGTCTATTTCTGTCCTGTCTTTTACTTCCAGATGACATTTTCCGGGATCGAATTCATCAATATTTGCATAAATTACAAAAAATGAGTAAGTGTTCCATAGTGTCAGAAGAAATTTTCTAATTACTTCGTCAATAGATTTTATTGAGAAATTTTTTGCATTCCATGGAGACACTACTGTAAAAAAGTACCATCTGAGGGCATCGGCCCCCTGTTTATTAAGAATGTCCCATGGCTTGACTACATTTCCTTTTGACTTACTCATTTTCTGGCCATTTTCATCATTTATTAGTCCCAGGCATAAAACATTCTTATAAGATGATTTACCATACAATAATGCGGAAATAGTCAGCATGGTATAAAACCAGCCCCTGGTCTGGTCTATTGCTTCACAAATAAAATCAGCAGGATAGTTTTGTTTAAATAATTCAACATTTTCAAAAGGATAATGATACTGTGCAAATGGCATGGAGCCTGAGTCAAACCATACATCAATTACTTCAGTGGTCCTCTGCATATCTTCACCGCAAACGCTGCATTTTAATTTTACCCTGTCTACATATGGCTTGTGCAGGTCAATCTCTTCAGGTACATCAATACCCTTTTCATACAGTTCTTTTATGCTGCCAATACATGCCTTGTGGCCGTTTTTGCATAACCATATCGGCAGTGGCGTTCCCCAGTATCTTTCCCTGGTTAGTGCCCAGTCTACATTGTTTTCCAGCCAGTTCCCGAATCTTCCATATTTTATGTGCTCAGGATACCAGTTGACTTTTTCGTTTGCATCAAGAAGTTGCTGTTTTGCCTGTGAGGTATTTATATACCAGCTTTTTTTTGCATAATAAATCAGTTTCTTTTCACATCTCCAGCAAAAAGGATATGAGTGCTCAAACTTCCATACTTTAAATAACAGTGCCCTGGTTTTAAGGTCCTTTATGATTTCCGGGTTTCCTTCTTCAATACTCATTGAGCCAAAACCATCAACCTCAGGTTTAAACTTGCCTTCTTCATCGACCATTTGTACAACAGGCAGGTTATTGGCTTTACCGACTTTCATGTCATCTTCTCCAAAAGCAGGAGCAATATGAACTATACCTGTCCCTTCCTGGGTTGAGACAAAGTCACCCTCTACTATCCTGAAAGCAATGGTGCTGTCTGTATTTTTGTATACAGGCATATAAGTCAAGCCGTTTAATTTTGAACCTTTAAATTTTTTGCCTATTTCATAGCCGGTTAAACCTGAAAACACATTTTCAATGAGGTCCTCACATAAAATATATGTTCTGCCTTCATATAATACTTCTGCATATACTGCATCCGGATTAACAGCACATGCAACATTTGAAATAAGGGTCCATGGAGTAGTTGTCCATACCAGGAAAAAAGTTTCTGGTTCTTCTGCAAGAGGAAATCTTACAATAATGGAATAATCCTCGACATCTTTATACCCCTGTGCGACTTCATGTGAGGAAAGAGCAGTACCGCACCTCGGGCAATAAGGTACTATTTTGTGGCCTTCATAGAGAAGGTCTTTGTCCCACAATGTTTTAAGTATCCACCAGATTGTTTCTATGTACTCGTTTTTAAAAGTGAAATATGCATTTTCCATGTCGAGCCAGAAACCTATTCTTTCTGTCATCTTCTTCCACTCGACCTCATATTTCATTACGCTTTCCCTGCAAAGCTTATTGAATTTTTCAATGCCTATTTTTTCTATTTCCTTTTTTGAGTTTATACCAAGTTTTTTTTCTATTTCCAGCTCAACAGGCAATCCGTGTGTGTCCCAGCCGGCTTTCCTGTTTACAAAAAAGCCTTTCATAGTCTTATACCTTGGGAAAATATCCTTAAATACCCTTGAAAGAACATGGTGCACACCGGGTTCCCCGTTTGCGGTCGGAGGTCCTTCATAAAACACGAACCTGTCCCCGTTTTTTGTCTTATCAAGGGTTTTTTCAAATATGCCATTTTTTTGCCAGTATTGAAGTATGCCCTCTTCCAGCTTTACAAGGTTTACATTGCTGTCAACTTTTTTAAACATCAGATATTACTACCTCATTTTTTGCGAAAATTACAAAAAAATTACTAATAGATTTTATATAATTAGATTAGATTTGTGAAGTGTAAATGTTTTCTGATTTGAGGATATCAAGAAACATAAGTGCGGACTTTGCCGCTTTTCCCTTATAATGATTATTAAAATAAATATATGTCTTATTTGATTTTTCAGTTATATTTTTCACACCTGGAACCCACTCGGAAAGCTCCTCCTTTTTATACATATAATCGTATCTCTGGTATGCACTTTCATTTTGCCACCAGCAGGCGCTGTTTCTGCCATGGAACCTTATATATCCGGTATCTGTTGTACAGATATCTGACTGCGGCAACAGCCCGGCCAGCGGAGGCTCATCTACATTGCAGAAACCTATGTTATAGTCATGCATTAACTTCAGCACTTTCTCTTTCAGCCAGTATATGTTCCGGAATTCTGCACAGATATCAAATCCTGAAAAATTTTCGCCTATTGACGCAAGATATTCCATATTCTCATTACAATACCTGAAACTGTAAGGAAACTGAAACAGTATGCTTCCAAGCCTGCCGTTATCCTTTAAAGGCAATAATGTGTCCGTAAAATTCTTTACGTCTGAAATGTTATAGTTACGTTGATGCGTAAATATTTTATTTGCCTTAACCGAAAAAACAAAATCTTTTACATCTTTTGTTTTTTCACACATTCCAGAAAATGTGGAGGCACCGGGGAAACAATAATAAGTAAAATTTATCTCTACAGTATTAAACAAAGTAGAATAATAACAAAGATAGTCTTTGCTTTCTGTTCCGGGTGGATAAAAATTACCTTTCCAGTCTTCATAGCTAAAGCCTGAAGTTCCGATATAGATCAGGTTCACAGAGTTCCTTCTCTATCCTGGTAAAGACCCTTACATAAATGCTGATACTTCTGACAAAATCTTTTCTTTAGGCATTGCCCCTATTATTTTTTTTGCTACCTGGCCGTCTTTAAATAATAAAAGCGTTGGTATGCTTGTAATTCCGTATTTTATGGCAATATCCCTGTTTTCATCGACATTTAACTTGCCGATACGAATCAAATCTTTTTTTTCTTCATGAAGTTTTTCAAGTTCCGGGGCTATCATCCTGCATGGACCGCACCAGACTGCCCAGAAATCAACAAGTATGGGTGCACCCGGTTTTGAGATTTCAGCATCAAAATTTGAATCATCAAGCTGCATTATACCTTCTGACATTAAACTCGCTCCCTTGAATTGCTCATCTTTATATATTTCTCCCGGACACCCGGGGTTTAAATGATATTACCAGAGGCACTATTTTTAGTCAATTGAAAAAGCCTCTTTAAAAAGCATTTTTATAAATAAAGCCTTTTTATTTTGAATGCCCAGGATAATAAAATTTTGAAATTAAGTGTTGATAAGTATTAAATTAATGTTATAATCTAATAGTATTAATATATAATATTAATGTATCACTTTGTTTATTACTGTATTTCTTAAAATTTCTATCTCAAAGCATAGATTTCTATTTAACTTTTACTACGGAAGGCAAACTTATGTATGTATGTAATAATTGCGGAAACAGGGAAAAGTTCATAGGTTATGCAGAAGAAAAAGGCAGCGCTACAATTCTGCAGCATATCAATAGCCGTGATGAAAATTTATTTATAAATGAAACGCCGGATTACAGCTTAATTTCTGCAAGCATATCCGATAAAAAAAGTAATACTTCCGGTTTTAAATACCAGGACTTTTCCTGGTTTTATAATATATCTGATTGCGGGTGGAAAGGATATTTAAAAATAAAAAGGTGCTATTACTGTTTATCTGAAGACATCTCTGCTTTTTAAAGGCCCAGGCACTGGAAATTAAAACCTTCTTTTTTTGCAACAAGATTACTTGCCTTAAGTAACGACTCAAAAGTGCCTGCGTCGGTCCACCAGCCATTTATCATCGAATAAGTCATTATGTTTTTATTTATATAGACATTATTAACATCTGTGATCTCAAGCTCTCCTCTGCCTGACGGCCTCAATTCCCTGATAATGTCAAATACCTTATTGTCATAAAGATACAGGCCGCAAACAGCATAATTGCTCTTGGGTTTTTGTGGTTTTTCTTCAATATTGAGTACTATGCCATCTTTTATTTCTGCAACACCGAATCTTTCCGGATCGGGCACTTCTTTTAAAAATATCCTTGAACCTTCATTTTGTTTATCAAATTCTTTTATATCTTCAGTAACGTCATCTTCGACAATATTATCACCAAGCATAACAAATATTTTTTCACCTTCAGCAAAATTCTCTGCCAGCCTCAATGCATCAGCAATTCCGCCTTCGCCTTCCTGGTATGTGTAACTTATATCTTTTAAACCGAATTCCCTGCCATTGCCTAGTATTCTTAAGAAATCTCCGGCATAATTTCCTCCTGTTACTATCATGATATCTGTGAGTCCGGCATTTACCATTGTAATCAGCGGGTAATAAATCATAGGTTTGTTAAATACAGGTAAAAGATGTTTATTTGTAACTTTTGTACAAGGAAATAGCCTTGTTCCAAGCCCTCCTGCTAAAATAATACCTTTCATTTAAATATCATTGCCCCTTTCCCTAAATCTTTTTTGTTGCAGACAATATAAAAACAATTATTGCTATTACTATACAATATATGGCGAAATAATTTAAATTCCTTGTCCTGGAAAATCTCACCAGGAACCTGATTGCAATATAACCCGAAAGAAATGCAAATATAAAACCGGCGGCAATACCTGCTATTGTAGCGGTATCAAGCATTTTTATTTCACCGGCTGATTTATATGCTTCAAAAATAAATGCTCCCAGAATTACAGGAATTGAAAGCAGCATCGAAAACCTTACGCTATCTTCCCTTTTTAAACCAAGAAACCTGCCTGTTGAAATCGTTGAACCGGACCTTGATATGCCTGGAAGAATAGCAATTGCCTGGCTTATACCAATAATAATAGCCTTCCAGTAAGAAAAGCCTGAATAAATTTCTGTATTTTCAGTTTGCCCTGCAATATTGGTTATATTTCTTTTTGCTTCTATTTTTCTTCCTGTAAATTCTCCAAAAAACAAAAGTGCTGCCGTTACAATAAGGAAAATTGCTGTATATAAAGGTTTTGAAAAGAATCCTTCAATCAAATCACCGGTTAAGAATCCTGCTGCTGCAGCAGGAACTGATGCAATTATTATAAAAAGTGAGACTTTAAAATACCGGTTTTCTTTCCTTGCTTTCCTGCTGAAAATACCGGTAAAAAAAGCCCTTATTATCCTCCATACTTCTCTGTACAATACTGCAGCAAGGGAGAAAACCGTCGCAAGATGCAGCATGACAGTAAAATATACAGGTATATATTTCCAGCCAAATAAAAAAGGCACTATTACAAGGTGCCCTGAGCTGCTTACCGGGAAAAATTCAGTAAAACCCTGTATTATACCAAGTATTGCAGCTTTCAGTATTTCCATGCTTAAAAACCTTTCATTATCAGGTTCCGCTTACAGTTATATCTTTTACAAGCATTGAAGAGCTTCCAATATACCCTGATGCCGGCATAAACTTTATATCATTTGCAACTTCATCCAGGTTCAAACAAAAACTGAGGATATCCGTAGCTATGGTTACTTCTTTAACAGGAAACGCCATTTCACCTTTTTCGATAAATATTCCCTTTGCACCTACGCTTATCTGCCCGGAAATTGGATTTGTACCCGAATGCAGCCCTATTATATCCATAACATAAAATCCCCTGCCTGTTTTGCTGAGTATTTCTTCTACGGTTTTTTCTGAAGGCTCGATATAGAAATTTGATATTCCGGTTTCGGGAGGTGATTTGTATGAAGCCCTGGCAGCGTTTCCGGTTGAAAGTGTCTTATCTTTTCTGGCAGTATAAGTGTTATAAAGATAAGATTTTAATATTCCCTTCTCGAAAACAATGGTCCTGCCTTTCGGGACGCCCTCGCTGTCAAACGGCCTTGAGGCCATGCCATTTTCCAGAGTCCCGTCATCGGCAATGTTAAAATCTTTTGAAAATATCCTTGTTCCCATCTTTCCGGCCAGCAGTGATTTACCTTTCTGGACAGCATCTGCACAGCTGATACCTGCGATTATTCCGAGAAACTGTACAGCTACAAAAGGGTCAAGCAAAAGATCTGTTGTCTGTGACTTTATTTTCTTTGCTCCAAGAAGCTTAACCGAGCGGTACGCGGCCTTATCTGCGATGTTTTCTATATCAATATCCTGCGGGCATCTTGCAAAGCCGAAATAATCTCCTGTTGAAACATCTTCGCCGCTCCTTGAAATAAGGCCAAGGTACAGGAACGCTGAGGAGGTCCTGTAGCTGTCCTCAAAGCCATTACTGTTTATAATTGCTACTTCGGAAATACTGTCATCATATATAAGCTCACTGACGCCACTTATCCTTTTGTCTTTCTTTTTGGCAAGTATTTCCAGCTGTTTTGCCATATTGATTTTATCTTCAGTTGAAAGTTCATTTATTTTTGCTGAAAAAAGATTTTCACGGCCTGCTGTTTGCAGCGGATAATTATAATCTTTTGCCAGGGGCAAATAGTTGTTTTCGTCAGGGCCTGTGACTCTTGAATTCTCTATGGCTTTTTCTATACATTTATCAATTTCATCTTCATTCATATTGGAAGTATAGGCATATCCCATCTTTTTTTCCTTAAAGACCCTCAAGCCGATACCTTTAGTATCAGAAAAAGATAAGCTTTCCACATTTCCATTAAAAACTTCTATTTCATTATGTATTGATGAGGCCATAAAGACCTCATACTCATCCACTTTTTTTCTGCTGGCAGCCAGAGCTGCTTTTTTGCATAAATCAATTAGTTCAACCAATTTAAACCTGTGTCCCTCCTACAGTAATACTGCCTATAAGTATTGTGGGCTGGCCGACTTCATTTGATACTGACTGGCCCGCTTTTCCACAAAAACCTGGAGCAAAATCGAGGTCCTGCCCCACTGCTTCTATTTTCATCAGAATATCCGGACCATTGCCGATCAAAGTTGCTCCTTTTATAGGTTCGCATATCTTACCATTTTCAATAAGATAACCTTCACTTATTCCAAACACAAAATCCCCTGTTGCAGGGTCCACCTGTCCGCCAGCAAATTCCTTTGCAAATACGCCTTTTGTTACTGATTTTATGATTTCATCTTTTGTGTTTTTCCCTTTATCGATATAAGTATTCGACATTCTTGGCACGGGAATATCTTTGTAAGACTGCCTCCTGCCGTTACCTGTCTGCTTCATACCCATTTTAATCGATGACTTATAATCAGAAAGGTAACCTTTAAGCACACCTTCCTCTATCAGTACATTTTTACCCGAAGGAAAACCTTCACTATCAAATGAATATGAGCCCCAGTGAAAAGGAAGTGTGCAGTCATCAACTGCTGTAACAACACTACTTGCAATTTTTTTGCCTATTTTTCCTTTAAATACAGATGCATCCTTAATGATTGAATCTGCTTCCAGCCCGTGTCCGCATGCTTCATGGAAAATAACACCGCCAAATGCATTGCCGATAACTGCTGCCATACTTCCTGCAGGAGCATTCACCGCATCAAGCATTGTAACTGCCATCCTTGACGCCTCAATTGCAATATCACCCGGTTTCTTATCGCTGAAAATCTCATAACCTTTTGTTTTTGCAAGAGATTCATAGCCCGTCCTTATCTCATTTCCTTTTTTTGCAACAACATTTACAGCAGTAAACACCTTGACAATACTGTCAATGGAAAAAAAACCTTCTGAATTAGCAATAAAAACTTCTTCTTCCATATCAGAAATAGTAGCAGTTACCTGGATGATGCTGCTATTGTATTGCCTGGCGGACTGGTCCATTTCATCCAGTATTTCTTTTTTATACTGTTGCCCTACATTAAAAGGATGGCTCGATACTTTTATTTTATAGTTGCTTTTTCTTTCATTTAAATCAAGGACGCTGCCTTTTGACTTTTCGCTGACTGCAGCACTTAATACCTTTGCAGCATTTAAAAGAGGCTCTTTTTCAAGAGAATCTACATAAGCATAAAATGTGCTGTCTTTTGATATGAGCCGCAAACCGCAACCAATCTCAAATCCGCTGTTTGAATTCTCTATTTTTCTGTCTTCGAGCCTTAAATTATTGGAGACGCGTTTCTGTGCAAATATCTCAGAAAAATCTCCGCCGCTTTTTTTCAGAATATCGAGAATTTTTTTTGCTGTCTTTTTTTCTATCATCTTTATTTGAAATCCTTTAAAAATAAAAAAATAGGAAACTCTTTTAACTGCGACCTATTTTTTTATAAAGTCTT
>CAZGTW010000001.1:66077-67382 GCA_964528815.1 uncultured Actinomycetota bacterium
TCTCCCCTTTTTCAACAAGTTCACGCCTGGTTTCCTTTCCTGGTTTTGGTGCAAATAAAATCCCCAGCACTGCCCCTATTGCCAGTCCTGTAAATAGAGCTAAAGTTACAGGTCCTGCACAGCTTCTGTTATTTTCCGGACTCATCTTTCCTCCTCGTAATTAATTATTAGATACCGGGCTTTTTATCCCTGCCCTGATCTGCAGCTGCCTTTTTAACAGTACTGGCAACTCCTACCCCGGCGCTTATAAGTTTTATTATAGGGTTGGTAATTATGATCCTGGCAAGCCTGATGATTTTTTCAAGCTGCTCAACTATTGAACCAACGCTCTGGGTCAACTCACTTATGGAGCCAAGCTCACTGTTTAAGTGAGTAATAGTGCCGTTTAACTTTTCAACTACCGGGACAAGGCTCTGGTTTAATTTCTCAGCCAGAAACCTTGCCCTGTTTATAAGCCTGAAAAGGGGCACGGCTACTATTATTCCTGCAACCGCAAATGCTGAAATCAGGACTATTGCTACAATACCGACTATTTCAAGTGAAGTCATATATTCCCCGGTAAAATTTTTTCTAATAGATTTTACTAATTATATAAATTTTATTTCTTTTATTCAAAAAATAATAATTCTCAACTATAATATGCAGGGAAATTTTAAATATTTTAATTATTAAAGGAGAAAAATGGCCGGTAAATATAAAAATAATTTTTCTGCAGCTACAGTAAAACATAACAAAAAGCTTTTTTACATGTTGCTTGTTGTTTTAAGCCTTATTGTTGTTTCATTGGCATTGTTTGCATCATCAGCCTGTTCAATGATTCTCAGTCCTGAATCAGCAACTAAAATAGATGTTGAAAATCCTGAAAACGCCAGCCAGGGCAATCAGGAAGAAGCTTCACAGGATACTGCCGCTCTTGAAGAAGAGCAGGAAAACCTTCCTGAGATCGACTACAGAAGCGCTACAGTCGGGGCAGAAATGGTAGGACAAATTCCTTCATTTCTCTGCACAAACAAAGATAATTTGATTAGCATTAAAATTACAAATACAGGTGATTTTCCCTGGAGGAATGAAAGGCCCGGAATCGTAAGGATAGGATACCATTATTATGGCCAGGATGTTGATTTTGTGGATTATGACGGTACCTCAAGATCAACCCTACCTGATATCGTTAACCCTGGAGACACAGTAACTGTTCTTGTTCTTATAAATGATATAGAAAATCCTGGAAATTATGTCATACAGCTTGACCCTGTTATAGAGGGTAACGAGGACCCTGAAAGCAATTTCTGGTTTTCTTCAAAAGGC
>CAZGTW010000001.1:67482-70911 GCA_964528815.1 uncultured Actinomycetota bacterium
AGTACCAGTTTTGCAGCATCTGTAAATTCTAATTTATACGGTTTTGTAAGAAGATATTTTACTGCAAGTCCCGCAGTGTAAGCATCATCATAAGCAATTTTACCTTTTTCACCTGAACAGACCAGCAGAATATCACTGTTTGACTCCTGGGATTTTTCGGCAATCCGGTCAATACAAAAGTTTAAATTCAGGGTTGAAAGTGCATAAACTTTTCTGCACTGTTTTGCCTTAAGTATTGATTGTGTCCCATTAGTGGTCATTATTATAAAGGTTCGTCCATTTAAATCCGCAGAAGAAATTTCAAGCGGAGAATTGCCAAAATCAAAACCTTTTGGCGGCAGGCCCTTTTCTTCTCCACACAATATGCTTCCTTTAAAAACAGTTTTCAGGAAAAAGGCTTCTTTTTTGTCTGCTGCAACAATTACTTTTTCTGCACCACAGCCTATTAAAGTTACAATCGTTGAAGTTGCTCTTATAGTATCAATTACAGCACAGATACAATTTTTTAGTTTGACTTCGGCAATCTCTGCCGGTTCAAACCTGTTACTTAAGATTACATGAACTTTCAAATTTTTTCCCGGTCAGCCTTTCATATGCAGTAATGTATCTTCTGGATGTTTTCATTATTATTTCATCCGGAAGTTCCGGAGGAACCGAGTTTCTGTCCCAGTCGGTCCCCAGCAGATAATCCCTTACAAATTGTTTATCAAAACTTCCCTGCTGCCTGCCCGGCTCATATTCATCCAGGGGCCAGAATCTTGAAGAGTCAGGTGTCAGTACCTCATCAACAAGGATAGTCTCCCCTTTAAATAATCCGAATTCAAATTTTGTATCAGCTATTATTATGCCTTTTTTTATTGCATAAGCCGAAGCTTTATCATAAAGTTCAATACTCTTATTCTGCAGAGCCTTTACAAGGCTGCTTCCAAACCTGTTTTCAGCTTCACTCAAACTAAGCGGCATATCATGTCCGGTATCTGCCTTGGTTGTGGGGGTAAAAAGAGGTTCAGGAAATTTTTCACAATTTTTTAAACCTGCAGGAAGGGAAATGCCGTTTAATGTGCCGCTTTTTTTGTATTCTTCCCATCCTGAACCTGTAATATATCCCCTGACAACACATTCTATAGGAAATATTTCAGCCTTTTTTACAAGCACCGACCTCTGTGCCAGTATTTCTCCGTATCTTTTCAGTTCATCTGGAAATTCTTCAATATCTGTTTTAATAAGATGATTGGGTATTACATTTTTTAAAAAATCAAACCAGAAATTTGAAATCCCGTTTAACACGGCACCCTTGCACGGAATAAGGGAGGGTAATATATAGTCAAATGCAGATATCCTGTCTGTTGTAACAATGAGCAGCATATCCTTAACAAGAAACATTTCCCTGACTTTACCGCTTTTTATTTTTTCCAATTCCGGTATTTCCACATTTCCGACTAATTTCATGGCTGACCTCCTGTTTTAGTTTTATTTAAATAATATACAGCCTTGTAAAAACGAAAAATCTCAGCGGTTGTATCATAAAGTAGCTTTTTTCCATTTTTTATGGCTTCTTCAAGTGTCATATCTTTGTTTACAGTTGAAAAATTACCATTAAAAAGACTGTGTTTTTCTTTGGGTATATCATTGTAATCAATGCATACCGAACCATTTAAAGTTATTACAGGAATTCCATACTTTTTTGCAAGCTTTGCAACTCCATATGAGCTTTTCCCATAAAATGTCTGATTATCCATTGCCCCCTCACCTGTAATTACAAGAGCACAATCTTTTATTTTTTCATCAAGAGATGTTGCCTCTATTATAATATCAGTGCCGCTTTTCAGTTTTGCATCAAGAAAAGCAACAAGCCCTGCTCCAAGTCCGCCGGCCGCTCCTGCACCTGATATTTTATCGATATCTTTACCTGTAGTTTTCTTTACCGCTTTTGCAAAATTTATAAGACCCCTGTCAAGTTCTTTAACCATTTCAGGGTCTGCTCCTTTTTGAGGTCCGTAAACATAAGCAGCTCCTGAATGGCCGTGTAAAGGATTTGTAACATCACATGCAACATAAAAGAGTGTCTCTTTTACCTTTGGCTCCAGCCCTGATAAATCAATAGATTCAATACTGCTTAAAAACTTGCCGCCTTTTCCAAGCAGATTATTTTCTTTGTCATAAAATTTTATACCAAGAGCCTGCGCCATGCCCATACCGGCATCATTTGTGGCACTGCCCCCAATTCCTATTATTATTTTTTTACATCCATGCTCCATTGCTTTGGAAATCATCTGGCCGGTACCATATGTTGTTGTTTCCATGGGGTTTTTTTCATTATCCGGAACCAGCCATAACCCTGAAGCAGACGCCATCTCCATTATTGCAGTATTTCCAGGCAGTATCCCAAACCTGGCATTTATTTCTTTTCCTGTGGGGCCTGTTACCGGCAGCTCTACAAATCTGCCGCCCATACTCTCTACAAGTGTATCAGTTGTGCCTTCACCTCCGTCAGCCATCGGGCTTACAATAACCCGAGCACTGCTGTCTATATCAATTATTGCCTGTTTAATTGTATTGCATACCTGGGCAGCGGTCATATTCCCTTTATATTTGTCGCAAGCTACAAGGATTTTCATTTAATCACTGCTCCTGTAAGTGCAGTTGCACATACACAATTCCGCTCCTGCGGTACTTCCGGGATGACAGTGAAAAGCAGGGTCCTTAATTTTTCATTGTTTTCATTGAATATTTTAATAACTTCACTACTGGAAACAGGTTTTATATTAGGGTTGCCATCCAACCCGGCGTCATAATCAGTAATTAAAGAAATATTAACATAACACATTTCCAGTTCTCTGGCTAAAGCTGCTTCGGGATACTGGGTCATATTTATCACTTCCCATCCCTGGCTTGAGTACCATCTGCTTTCGGACTTTGTTGAGAACCTGGGACCCTGGATTATTACAACTGTCCCGTTCTGATGGTTATTTATGCCAAGTTTTTTTGCTGAATTTATAACAATATCTCTTAATACCGGACAATATGGTTCTGCAGTTGATACATGAGTTACTTCAGGCCCATCATAAAAAGTATCAATACGGCAGTTTGTCCTGTCTACGAACTGATCGCATATTACAAAATCACCCGGTTTTATATTAGGCTGGAGGCTGCCTGCTGCACATGGTGCAAAAATTCTTTTTACTCCAAGTTCTTTCATAGCATAAACGTTTGCCCTGTAATTTATCTTATGCGGAGGTATTGAGTGTTTCCTGCCATGCCTTGGCAAAAAAGCAACATTTTTACCATCCAGCTCACCAATTATTATCGTATCTGAAGGTTCTCCAAATGGTGTTTTTATATTTAATTCCTCTTTTATATTAAGGAAATTATAAAATCCTGAACCACCGAATACACCTGTTTCTGCATTTATACTTTTATCCATTTTTA
>CAZGTW010000002.1:0-2473 GCA_964528815.1 uncultured Actinomycetota bacterium
AATTTCTACAATTTCATTTACAGATTTGCTTACTTCATCTGATACAGTTTCACCAAATTCCAGTGACTTTGGCTGAATGCCTGCAACTATAATTTCACAGTTAAGTGTTGCAAGAAGGTAATCGACTATCATTTTTACCGGCAGCATGTGCGAGGAAAAAGACACTCCACCGACATCTTCGGGCTCAATAAGAATTGTAAATCCCGGTTTCTGGCCGGTATCTACAGAATCAATAATAAAAATATGTGAAGGATTATAGCTGATGATTTCTCCTGTAAGATTTTCAGGAGCAGTAGAACCAATAAATACTTTCAGCCTATTGCTGTTTATTTTTTCAAGCTTTTCAGCAACAAGAATTCCTGCTGCATCATCGTTTCTTAAGGTCGACCCTATTCCTATAACTGCTATTTTCCCTGCACCCTTAAGTTTCTTTATTATTATCGCTTTCAGGTTCTGCATTGAATTTAATTTTCAGTTTTTTGCTATCAAGCTGTGCAAGCTCAAACTCACAAGTAGCCTCAAGTGCGCCTTTAAGGCATGACAATGCACATTGTGAGCAATAGATACATTTATCGAGCCTGAATTCTGCTTCATATTTCTTGTCGCCAAGATCTATTATCTTTATTGCATCGCTGGGACAGTCCCGCATGCAAAGCTTGCATCCGATACATTTTTCAGGGTAAAACTTTATTTTTACCCTGTAATTCTTAGGAACATCATCCCTGGTATAGGGATACCTTGTTGTTGCAGGTCTTTTAAATACTGATGAGAGTACCTGCCCGACCATTTTTCCTGTTTTTTTCATACCACTGTTGCCTGTAATATTATATTAATTATCAATTGCAGAAAACTCAATGGCGCAATGTATTTCCAGCAGAAATCCACCATCTGGTCGATTCTAAGCCTTGCAAATACTGTCCTTAGAAGTGAAAGAAGTGCAACTATAAAAAGCACTTTTGCTGCAAAAATCACAAATACAAGAGCCGGGTGCAGGTTCATTCCAAAAGGCAGAAATACTGCTGCAACAAATGCTGCACATACTACTACTTCTATATCTATTGCAAGCCTAAACATTGCGAGTAATTTCCCGCTGTATTCAGTAAAAGTGCCGCCTGCAATCTCAGTTTCTGCTTCGGGTATATCAAACGGGACTTTTTCCAGCTTTCCAAGGAGCGCAATCATGGATATCCCAAAACCAAGTATGTTAAATAGCCAGTACCAGTTATTCTGGCTGTAAAAAGCACTTATTTCACTTATGGACCAGCTTCCTGATAGAAGTGCTGCTGATAAAAATGTAAGGAACAGGGGCACTTCATAAGCAAAAAACTGGGTAAGTGTTCTTACGCCTCCAATTAATGAAAACAGTGATTTTGAAGAATATCCTGCCAGGAAAAATGTCAGTGTGGGAATTGAAAGCAAATACAGCACAACAATTATATCCCCGTTAAAAGAGAAAGCTGCCTTTGTGCCCAAGACCGGGATGTATAATATCGAAGTTACTATTGCTGAAAGAGCAAAAAACGGCAGGAGCCGAAACATTATTTTTTTCTCCCTGCCCGGGACCAGGTCTTCTTTGGATACCAGTTTTACAAAATCTGCAAATGGCTGGAACCATGGCGGACCTACCCTGTTTTGCAATTTAGCATAAAGTTTCCTGTCCACATACTCAAGCAGCATTCCTGATACGCTTAAAAACAATAAACCTGGAAAAACTAAAATATAAACTATAGACATCACGGCTTTAAAACTTTATTCCCTTTCTTCTATACCAGTCAATGCTGTATTGCCTGAGAGTTTTCCAATCCATAATTTCTTTTTTGCCCTTTTTGCGATTTTCAATAGAAATTGCCCTGTCTGTACATGAAAAGCATGGATCGATTGCAGCTACAATTATCGGCAGGTCAGCAAGATTATAATTTTCAAGCATTTTCATCATTGGCTTAATATTTGCAAGCGTTGGTGCCCTTAACTTAACCCTTTCCGGTTTATCAGTGCCATTTGCCTTGACATAGTGCACGTCTTCTCCCCTGGGTGCCTCATAGCGGCTGAAAGCTTCGCCTTCAGGTATCTTCCTGGGAACCTTTGTAATTATGGGCCCTTCGGGCATTTTTTCAATAACCTGCCTTATTATGCTGTAACTTTCCATCAGCTCACCCACTCTTACAAGTGTCCGCCCATACACATCTTCATTGTCAACTGAAATAACCTTAAAAGAAACCCTGTCATAAGCTGCATAAGGGTCGTCCCGCCTTGTATCTCTGTCAATGCCTGAGGCTCTTGCTACCGGACCGACTGCGTCAAGCGCCTGCGCATCTTCTTTTTTAATGATGCCTACGCCTGAAAGCCTCTTCATTAGTGTTACTTCCTCTGTTGCCACCTGGATATAATATTTTGTCCTTTCCTCAAGTACATCCATAGCATCAAGTATCTTTTTAAGCATTTCTGCCGGGACATCCCTTTTTACCCCGCCATA
>CAZGTW010000002.1:2573-25200 GCA_964528815.1 uncultured Actinomycetota bacterium
CAGATACCGCAGACACGCTCTATGAGGTAAAGATCCTGTATATATGTCCTTTCTTCACAAGCTTTTTCAATGCCGCGGTGGTTATATCCCAACCTTAAACTAACGCCAACTATCTTTTCACCTTCCAGAATAACCCTGAAACTTTCAGGTTCTTTAAGTGCCGGATGCTGCGGGCCTATAGGTATTACTACTTTGTCCATTATTCATCCTCCTTTTGTGATGTTTCGGACTTCCAGTCCTTCCTTAATGGATACTGGCCCTCAGGCCAGCCATCAGGTAATGGATAACGGGAACCATCGGGTAATCCCTCAACCTTTGCACCAAGGAGGTCAACGACTTCCCTTTCATAAAGCTCTGCTGCAGGGAAATAACTGATTATGGATTGTATTACCGGATTTTCCCTGGGTACGCTTGTTTTCAAATTTACGACAATCCCATCCTGCCTTGTAAGGTGATAGATCATCCCAATTGATTCACCGTAATCCAGCCCTGTAATTGTACAGAGCGTATCAAAATTATTTTCTTTCATAAGGTATTCAAGGACCTTTCTAAAATCTTCAATGTTTACCTCAACAAAGACCCTCCTTTGTTTGGGCACCCATGCTTTTTGTTCAGGAACATTAAAATTCTTAATAAGTCCCTGCCTTATTTCTTCTTCTTTATCCATATGAGTTTCCTCTTTTATTTAATTATTTTTTCTTTAAGCTTCCAAGCAATTTTACAACACCATCTATTATTGCCTGAGGGCTCGCGGCACATCCTGGAATATAGGCTGACACCGGGATTGCAGTATTTATTCCGCCAAGAATATTATAACATCCCGCAAAAACCCCGCCAGAGCATGCACATGTGCCCACAGCAACAACAAATTTTGGCTCCGGTATCTGTTCATATATCCTTATAAGCCTGTCTCTTGTCTGCCTGGTTACAGGTCCCGAACAAATCAGCACGTCGGCATGTCTTGGTGTTCCTTTGAGCAATACTCCAAATCTTTCAAGATCGAATTTAGGAGTCAGTGATGCAAGTATTTCTATATCACAACCATTACATGCCCCTGAATTAAAATGTATTATCCATGGTGATTTTATTCTTGCCCATGTTACCAGTTTTTCAATCAATGCCATAATTTATCTCCTGAATAATATCAATAGCCCGACCATCGCACTTAAAATAAAAATTGCTTCCAGTACATATCCCGATGAAAAATTCATCGGTATTGTTGTCAACACCAGTGCCACTACGTGCATGATTGTAAAAAATATTGCAAACGGGAAGAACTGGCTGTAATCAGGCCTGATGTTCTGGGCTGGAATATCTTCACCGCATGCATATTGCTCAAGCTTTCCTGCAGATGCATGGCCCTTGGCTGCAAGACCTGAAAGGCTAAGTGAAATAACATAACCGATTACCAGAAGTATTAAGAATACAATTGGCGGCAGTAATAATATTTTATCAATCATTTATACGCTCATCCTTTTTTAACAATCCTCTTTAATGCTATCCCCTGAGGTTTCTTATGTTTCTTGCGTCTACGGAACCTGTCTTTTTATATATCTGTATGATAATACCTGCTGCTACGGCTACAACAAAAACTTCTATTATTATCATAATTATTGCAAGAGACTGGGCAAGTGCTGTATTGTTTGTCACATACCCTGCCAGTATTATTGCAAGCAATGCAGCTTTGGTTATTATCTCCACCCCAAGCAATATCCTTATTAAGTTCCTTGTAGCAAGTATAAAATAAAAACCCGCAATCAGGAGCAAAATAATAAACGGAATAAAAATCCTTAAGATTTCTGCATTTTCAGCACTCATTTATTTTGTCCCTCCCTGAATAATACAACTATGCCAAAAACCCCCACCAGCAGTATAATGGCCTGGCCAATGATATCAACCTGCCTTATGTTCCACAATGTATATGCCACATTTGTTTCCTGCAGGACAGGTGGAAGAGCAAGGACCATGGGTTTGAGTAAAAATGATATCACCAGCCCTACAACAATAAGTATTACAGGCAATGCTATATATTTTTTCAGGCGCCTTTTCCAGGTTATCAGCAATTCTTCTTCCGCTACAGGCTTTACAAAGCTTATTGTAGTAATAAATATTACAGTTATTAATCCAGCACATATTGATAATTCAAATACCGCTGCCAGCGGAGAGTTAAGCCTGAACATTAAAAGCGTTACTATAATACTTGTCACTGCAAGGCTTATTGCAGACATAAGCAAGCGTGTTGAAAAAATAACCATCAATACAGCTATTATCAATATAACAAGTAATCCTATTATAAGGCTCAAGATATCCCTCCCGCAGTTTCTATAATAGAATTCCTAAAGGTTATAAATATATAATTAAGCATATAATTTATTTTCCCCATATTAAATTTCATTTTAAAATAGACTGTATCGGTAAAATCAGTTTATTATATATAAAGGGAAAGAAAATCCCTATACATATTGTCAGAAGCGCAAGTATTATTGCAGGAAGCACTAGTCCTGCTTTTGCTTCCTTTATATTTTCGAGCCCCTGGGCCAACTGTCCAAAAAATACCTTTCTCTGAAGCATTAAAAAATACGCAAGTGTTATAACACTTGCCACTACTGCAATAAAAGCATACGTGTAATGAGCGCTTTGCCATAACGCCAGTATAATAAGTAATTTGCTCCAGAAACCCGATAGCGGCGGTATGCCTGAAATAGAAAGCATTGCAACTATTGAAGTCCCCCCGGTTATTGGCATCTTTTTCGCAAGGCCACCCAGTTTATTCATATCCCTTGTGCCTGCCTGTTTTTCTACAGCGGCAGCATTGGCAAACAGCTGGGATTTGAAAATAGCGTGGTTTAAAATATGGAAAACTGCCCCCGCTATTCCCAGGGCAGTCCCGGTGCCAAGGCTCAAAACTATATATCCCATCTGGCTGACGCTTGAAAAAGCTAGCATCCTCTTCATATCATTCTGCCCAAGTGATGCAAGCGCACCGACTACTATGGAAAGTGCTCCTATGACAAGAAGGATGTCTTTTACAGTATCTCCTCCCCCGCCGGTTAAATTCAATATCCTGATTAAAGGATAAATACCGGTCACTTTGATGACTATGCCTGAGAGCAGTATGGAAATACTGCCTGGTGCGGAAGAGTGCGCATCAGGGAGCCACCCATGGAAGGGCACTAACCCTCCTTTTGTAAATGTGCCGCTGATAAACATGCAGACTGCAATTATAATAAGCGGGCTGCCTGCATAACTTTTTGACATACTGGTGATTGATGCAAAAGAAGTGCCTCCTGAAAGAAGCATGAAAATTGCAATTGAAAGCATTATAAATACAGTTGCAGCTATTGAAAGAACTATATACTTGAATGTACTTTCAAGAGCCAGCTTATCTTTATAAGTCGATATCAGGATAAAGGAAGCTACAGCAACTATTTCAATGAATACATATAATGAAAAGATGTCTGAGACCATTACAATGCCATTCATCCCGGCCAGGGCAAGCAGCATAAGATTAAGGAAATTAAATCTTTTTGTATCGTCCGAATAAGTAAACTGTCCGATAAGTACAGCTGCAAATACTACTATTCCAATTGTTAAAAGCATTAATTTGGACAAGCTGTCCATTGTAAAATTAAATGCAAAGTATTTTCCAAAAAATCCTGACTGGCTGGCAAGTTTATCAATCGGGACAAACAAAACAAATCCTATCTGGGCCAGAGCAGCAAGCACCCCGGTCCAGCATGATATCTTTTTGATAAAATCAAAACGAAGGATATTCAGTATTAATACTAATGCTAATGGTACTAAAACAAATAATGCTAACATCTGCTAAAAATATTTCCCTCTTATATTTAATATATTAATTGCTTTTAACTAACGTAAAACTATAAAAATAATTATGATGATTACAGTGCCTATAAGTGACCAGGAAAGATACATTGCAAAATGGCCATTATGCACCTTTTTAATTACTCCGGTAAAGAAGTAAGTTACTTTGACAATAAAAACATCGTAAAACCAGTTGACTGCCCTGTCCACTTTAAACAATATCTTCGAAAAGAAGACAGCCACTTTAATGCCTATATCATACGGGTCAAAATACCTTTTTTCTGCTTTATCATATATCCATGACAATCCCGGAGCGTGATGTATGTGCTCTGCTGCCCCAGGGCCGCCGCCGGATTTTTTTACTCCATAAAGATGGTTCAAAAATGCCGCAATAAGTACAATGCCTGTAACTGCTACCAGTATCATGTTTGATGGAAAACCTGCAAAATGGTGCCCTTCAAGCAGGTGCCCGCCAACTGCCGGTTGTATCAGGTAATTTAATGGCAGGGCATTATAGACTCCAAAGAGTATGCAGATAACTGCAATAATTATCATTGGTATCAGCATCGCTGCGGGAGCTTCTTTAGGTTTTATATTTTCATCTCTGGCTTTGCCGATATAGACAGCGTGCCCCAGTTTTAAAAATGATGCAGCTGTTATAAATGAGCCTATTATTGCAATAATATAATAGACCATTCCTCTTTCAAGTGCGCCATCATATATAAGTTCTTTTGAAAAGAAGCCATTAAAAGGAGGTACACCAGATATTGACGCTGCGGTGATTATAAAAACAGCAAATGTGACAGGCATTTTGGAGCCAAGCCCCCCGAGCTTTTTAAGTTCAGTTGTACCAGTCTGCCTCTCAACCGCACCGCCGGTTAAAAACAGCCCGCTTTTATAGAGAGCATTATTTATCATGTGGAAGAGCCCTCCAACGATTCCTGCGGGAACAGCAGTGCCAATGCCGAATATCATATAGCCCACCTGGCTTATTGCATGGTATGAAAGAAGCCTTTTATAATCTTTCTGTATAAGGGCCATCATCCCTGCAAAAATAATTGTGACGAGCCCTATAATCATCATCATTATTGATATCCATGAAGCAGGAGATAACTTAAACATTTCAAGGGATATCCTTGAAAGGAAATATATTCCAAGCAGTTTTTCCAGTGCCGCGGGGAAAAGAGCCATAAAAGGCAGATGCGTATCAACTGCAGCATCAGGTATCCAGCTATGGAACGGCATTGAACCTGCTTTTGAAATTGCTCCTATCATTAAAAATATAAATGCCAGTCCGCCCGCAGATGTGAGGTCAAGAGTTATATTTGACATTGTAAGAGTACCTGCAATTTTACCCGTAAGGCCGATACCTACCATAAGGCATAAATCTGAAACACCCACAAGCACAAGCGCTTTTACTGCAGTTTTAAATGCATCTTTGTTGCCTATTAGAATCATTGCAAACAATGTGACCATGAGGCCTTCCCAGAAAAATAGCATAAGGACAAGATTATCTGCAATTACCGCCCCGTTTGTCATTGCAAGTGAAATAAGCAGGTATGCAAAAAACTGGTTTGATTTATTTTTGTCTTTCATGAAAGTCGTGGAATACAATGTTATAAGGAAGCAGAATACAGCTACCGCAAGAATAATGAAGCTGCTGAAGCTGTCTATCCTTAAAGAAAGATCCACGCCAAAACCCATCCAATGTATCGATGAAGTTATTTTCTGGTTAAAAAGGGTTATTACATAAGCAAGGTTTGCACAGGTAACAAGCAATGTGAAATAACCGGTTATTTTTTGTGCCTTTTTTGGTATCACAAAAATCAGTAACCCTGCTATAAATGGTAATAATGTCAATAAATATATCATTTTATAATCCCCAGCATCTGCTGAACCACTGTTGATACCAGCTCAGCAGGATATTTTATGAATATCCCGCCTGCAAGTGAAAGAACTGCAAGTATTGCCGCGCTTGAAATCATCGTTGCCGATTTTTCTTTTACCGGGCTCGTCTTCGGCTCACCGAGAAATACCATCATGAAAACCCTTAAAAGATATAACAGCGTAAGTATTGCGCCTGAAAAGAAAACTATTGCAATGGCTGTCTGCCCGTCATTTATTGCACCTGTGATAACCATATACTTACTGAAGAATCCGCCGAATGGCGGAATGCCCATAACTGAAAATGCGCAGAATAAAAATGCAATTGCTGTTACCGGCATTGTCCTTATAAGGCCGCCCATTTTTGTGATGTCTTTGTTGTGTGTATTCTGTTCAACAATTCCAGCACATAAAAACAGGCCGCCTTTTGCCAGGCCGTGCATCAGTATATACAAGAGTCCGCCTGCAATTGCAACTGAATTGCTCATTGCAAGGCCTAAAAAAATAAAGCTTATCTGGCTTATTGTTGAATAAGCAAGTATTCGCTTCAGGTCAGTTTCCACATATGCCGCGCCCGCAGAGACAAGCATGCTGACTGCGGCTATGACCGGTACGACGGTGTGCCAGACATCGCCGAATTTAAAAGTCGCTATGAATAATCTGGCAAAAACATAAACTCCTATTTTAACAAGGACTGCAGCATGCAATAAAGCTGTTACCGGTGAAGGGGCAACGCCTGCATCAGGCAGCCATGTGTGAAATGGCAATGTCGCGGACTTGGAAAGAATGCCGAATAAAATCAGTATGACCACAATATTTGAAACAGGCGCACCATTTAAAGATTTACTGATTACTGCAAGGTCAAAAGAACCTGTCTGGCTGTATAAAATGACGAATCCCATCAGCATTATAAGTGCGCCAAATACAGTTATTAAAAATGCCTTATCGGCTCTTAAAACCTGCAATTTCCCCCTGAAAAACCCTATCAGCCTCCAGCATGCTATTGTTGTGATTTCCCAGAACAGGAACATAAAAATAAGATTGCCTGAAAATACAAGCCCCATCATAGAGCCAAGGAACAAAACAACCATCATATAATATTCATCCTGGTTTTCATAATGGCTTATATAGCCGAATGAATATAAGACAATTATTGCACCAATAAATGATGACACTATTGACATGAATATTGCCAGCATATCAGCATGAAGGATAAAACTCAGCCCCGGTATTAAAGGGTAATTGATAGTTATATTGTTTCCGGATAATACTTCCGGAAGAAGTATACATGATAGAATCACCGAAACGGCTACAAATGCAAGGGCCAGGATATTTCTCAATTGCCTGGAAAATTTCCCGATGAATGGTAGAATAAATGACCCTATGACAGGCACGAAGACTATTAAAAACAACAATATGTCGTATCTCATAACCTATAAAAAAATGCATTAACTAATGCCAAAGATAAACAAAACCAATTGATTTTATTCAATAAATAAAATTTTTACAAGCCCTGATTTAAAATTGTCATTTAAGTTTTAAAAATGCACACATATTTTAAGATTCAGAATTTGAAAAGTTATATCAATGCCTGCCGCCAGAATCCTTAAGACAGACCAGTTCCGGCAGCAGTTTGATTATATATTGATAATAAATATAATTACTAAATAATAATTATAAATAATAGATTAAAATCAGGGTAATTTAAAAAATTATGTTTATTAAGTTATAATGAAAAATAAATATTTTTTAAAGTCAATAAAATAATCTTTTATTTCACTTAATTGATAATGGATAATATGAACGCAGCAGCTAAAAACAGGAAGTTCTTGAAAGTCCTTTTGATTTCTGCCGGCACATTTTTTATGGGCCTTGGAATTGCAGGCATATTTATACCTGTTCTCCCCACTACACCTTTTATACTTGTATCAGCAGGATTTTATGCAAAAAGCTCCAGCCGCTTTTACAACTGGTTAATAAACAACAGGATATTTGGAAGATATCTGAAAAATTACAGAGAAGGTAAAGGCATTCCTTTTAAGATAAAAATAATAACTATAATAATTTTGTGGATTACAATAGGATTATCAGCAGCATTCGCGCTTGAACAAATCTGGGCAAGAATACTTCTTTTATTAGTCGCTGCTGGCGTAAGTGTGCATATTGCATATATAAGACCCAGGGCAAAAACCAATACCCGGAGCTAAAAAGCCTTCTTCTGCTGTATGACTTTTGTTACAAAATCCACTGCTTCTTCCGGGGTATCTACAATCCTGTAAAGGCCGGTATCCTCAGGACTTATTGTACAGTGCCTTTCTTCAAGGCATTCATGTATCCATTCATACAATCCCTGCCAGTAATCACTTCCATAAAGCGCAATCGGGAAATGCTGTATTTTTTGAGTCTGTGATAAGGTAAGCGCTTCAAAGAACTCGTCAAGTGTGCCGAATCCCCCGGGGAAAATAATGTATCCGACAGAATACTTTACAAATACTGTCTTCCTTACAAAAAAATAATGGAATTCAAGAGCAACATTCTGGTACTGGTTTGTAGCCTCTTCAAATGGAAGTTCTATCTTACAACCGATTGAAAGCCCGCCTGCTTCATATGCTCCCTTGTTTGCCGCTTCCATTATGCCTGGACCGCCGCCTGTAATCACTCCGACTCCCTTTTTCGCAAGCAGAGCTGCCGTTTTTTCAGCAGCAATATAATACATATTGTCCGGTTTTATCCTTGCAGACCCGAATATTGAAATGCATGGCCCAACTCCTGCAAGCGTGTCAAAACCATCCACGAATTCGCTCTGTATTTTAAGGACCCTCCACGGGTCAGTATGAGTGAAATCGTCTTTTCCCTTTCCGGTTGCCTGAAGGAAATCCCTGTCTTCATGCCTTCCCTGTTTTTTCTTTTTCATTTCTGTCTTTTCTTTCAGTTAAAAATAGAAATTATAAACTTTCTGTTAATGCAAGCCTCATCAGGCATTTCAGCTGATTTCTTTGCAGAAATTTACTATCCTGTCCATTCCCTCTTTTATTTTCTCAAGTGTGGTGGCATAACTTATCCTGATATAGTTTTCATCACCAAAAGCTCCGCCTGGAACTACTGCAACTGCAGCTTTTTGAAGCAGTTCACCTGCAAAATCAAATGAACTCTTGATTTTTTTGTTATAAAACTTGTTTACTTTTGGGAAAACATAAAAGGCGCCATCCGGGAGTACACATTCCATCCCGTCAATTTCCTGTATTCTTTTAAATATATAATCGCGCCTTTTTTCGTATTCCTTCCGCATTATTTCAACAGAATCCTGCTGGCCCTCCAGAGCTTCTACTGCTGCCCATTGCGCCGGAGTGCATGGATTTGAAGTAGACTGGTCCTGGACCTTGGTCATCTGCTGTATTATTTTCCGGTCGCATGCGCAATATCCTATCCTCCACCCGGTCATGGCATAAGTTTTTGAAACTGCATTTATTGTGATAGTCATAGCCTTAAGTTCATCTGAAATTGCTGCCATGCTGTAATGCACTGCATTTCCATAAAGGAATTTTTCATAAACTTCATCAGAAATAATAAAAATATTGTTCTTAAGGCATATCCGGCCGATTTCTTCTATTTCTTTACGGTTGCATACTAAACCTGTAGGGTTGTTTGGGCTGTTTAATATGAATAGTCTGGCGCTGCCGTCTCCCCTGTCGCTTCCGTATTTCTGAGCTGATTTTAAAAAGTGCTCCATATCTATCCTTAAATCGCTGTTGAAATCGACAAACTCAGGGATACCCTCAGACATTATTACCTGCTGGCTGTAACTTACCCAGAAAGGTTTTGGGATTATTACCCTGTCGCCTTTGTTAACAAATACCCTCATAATATCATCAAGGACCTGTTTTGCTCCAATACCGACAAGTATTTCAGGGATTTCATATGAAAGATTATTGTCCCGGGCCAGTTTTTTAATTATAGCTTCCTTAAGCTCCTTAATGCCGGTGCTGGCGGTATATCTTGTCTTGTTCTGGTCTATGGACAGTTTGGCAGCAGTCTTTATATTTTCCGGAGTATCAAAATCCGGCTGGCCGATGCCGAACCTTATTACGCTTTTTCCTTCTTTTTGGCGCATCTGGTCGATTTCATCAGCTTTTTTTTCAAGAGCAAAAGTAGGGCTCTCTTCTACTTTTAAAATCCTTTCTGAAAACCTTATTTTATTTTCTCTGTAAATATCTGCGGTTTCTGGCATTCTACCTCCTTGCATAACTGAAGTTGTAAAAAATATACAGGTTTTTTACTGTCATATAATTTTAACTTAAATCTGTTTCTTATTTAAGACTGTAAGCAACATTTAATTAAATAAAAAAAATAGCAGCAATTCTTTATTCTGATGTAAGTTGCAGTTTAAAATTGTAGCTTAAAAATCAGGATTTTAGCAAAACGGCTTTATGTGATGTTTTTTCCTGTTTTTATGATTTTAATCAGTTTTGGGACAACTTCAAAAACATCCCCTACAATTCCGTAATTTGCTACCTTAAATATCGGTGCATCAGGATCTTTATTGACGGCAATTATGATGTCTGATGTCTGCATTCCTGCGAGGTGTTGAATCGCACCGGAAATTCCGCAGGCAATGTAAATCTTCGGGTTTACGGTCTTTCCAGTCTGTCCCACCTGGTGAGGATAGGATATCCAGTCTGAATCAACAGCTGCCCTTGATGCTCCTACTACTCCTCCGAAAAGATCGGCAAGCTCTTTTAAAAGGGCAAAATTTTCAGGGCCGCCCATTCCTCTTCCTCCTGAAACAACCACATCATAATCAGTCAGATTAATGCTCTGCCCTGATTCTTTTTCAGTACCTAAAAGTTTATACTTTGACTTGAAGTTTTCAGTATCCAGTATAACATTTTCCAGTTTGTCCTTATAACCCTCATCACTGTAATTTTCTGCTTTTTCCATTACATGCGGCCTTACCGTTGCCATTTGCGGCCTTGCATTTCTTGTTATAATCGTTGCAAGTATATTACCGCCAAAAGTAGGCCTTGTTTGAAGCAATATCTTTTTTTCTTCATCAATCGACAATGCAGTGCAGTCTGCAGTCAGACCTGTCTTAATTATAGCTGCGACTTTTGGAACAAGGCTTCTGCCAAAACTTGTTGCGCCCGCAAGGAAGATATCCGGCTTATATCTGTGTATTACCTGAACCAGGGCCTTTGAAAAAATATCATCCAGGTTGTGGCAGAAAACTTCATCATCTGCAATATAGAGTTTATCGGCGCCATACCTGAAAACGCTTTTTTTTGATTCTTCGCTTATATTGCTTCCGATTATTACACCAGAGAGCTCTGTCTTCAGTTTATCTGCAAGCTTTCTGCCTTCGCTTAAAAGCTCATAGCTTACATCTGCGGTCCTGTTCTCATGCTGCTCTATAAATACCATTACTCCAGAATACTGCGAAAAATCCTTATGTGACTCTTCAAGTCCCGTAATTTCTATTGAGCCATATTTGCATATATCAATGCATGCACCGCAGAAAATACAGTTTTCATTCATTATTGCTTTTTTATCCGCAATTTCAATTGCATCATACATGCACACATTTTTACACAATGCGCATCCTGTACAGGTATCCTGGTTTACTTTTATTTCCAATTGCTTATATCCTTCTATACATAATCTTTTTTATACAAATACAAATTAACTCTAACTAATAAGACATTTTTAAAAATTTATATACTATTATTAATTACTGTAAAATATTCAGCTCTACAAGTTTACTGTAAATCTCACCGGCCTGTTCATCCGCCGTTCCTGTAAGCATTTTCACTTCATACTGGTGCTTTGGCGTAAATATTTTTATTACCTGGGTATAAGAGCCCGACAGTCCTATTTTTGAATCCTGCAACCCAAGCTCATTTTTGTCCCACACCGGTATCTGCTCATTTTTTGCTTTTAACTTTCCACGCAGAGATGGTACCCTCGGGACATTAATATCCTTGCCTACCGATATTGCTGCAGGCAGCCTTACTTCAAAAGTCTCATACCTGTCTTCCATCAGCCTTTTTACTGTTATCCTGCTCCTGTTAATATCAATTATACTGCTGGCATAACCTATAAATGGTATATGCATCATCTGTGCAAGTTCAGGTCCCACCTGGCCAGTGTCACCGTCGAGAGTCTGTTTGCCAAGTATTACAAGGCGGCAGTCATCTATTTTCTTTATGGCACCATGCAATGTAAGAGCAGTGGCCCAGGTATCGGCTCCTGCAAAGGCCCTGTCTGATAACAGCACCGCTCTGTCTGCTCCAAGAGATATGGCTTCCCGCAGTATGGATTCTGACTGGTGCGGCCCCATTGTCATTGCTATTACTTCCACCTCTTCTTTTGCTTCAGGGTCAGCAAGCAGCCGTTCTTTTATACGGATACCCTCTTCAATAGCATAGGTGTCAAAAGGATTAATTACAGTTTCAACCCCTTCCCTGATAAGAGTGTTAGTTTCAGGATTTATCCTTATATCTGTGGTGCCGGGCACCTGTTTTATGCAGATTACTATTTTGATTTTTACCACCCCGCTCCGCGTTTTATAAGCTCAAGGGCAATAATATTTCTCTGTATCTGGTTTGTGCCCTCATAAATCTGGGTTATCTTTGCATCCCTCATCATTTTTTCAACTGGATACTCTTTCATATATCCATACCCTCCAAGAATTTGCACAGCATCCGTTGTAACTTTCATAGCCACATCAGAGGCATATAATTTGGACATTGCTGAAAGTTTAGAAATATTTTTCTCTCCGCTGTCGATTACTTTTGCGGCATGGTAGACAAGTGCCCTTGCAGCTTCCACCTGGGTTGCCATATCTGCCAGCATGTGCTGTACGCCCTGGAAAGCTGATATCGGCTGGCCGAACTGATGCCTTATTTTCGAATACTCGACCGCTTCTTCCAGCGCCGCCTGCGCCACTCCTACTGCCTGTGCTCCCACTGCAGGCCTTGACTGGTCAAATGTGCGCATAGCAGTTATAAAGCCCATTCCTTCACTTCCAAGCAGGTTTTCTTTCGGGACACTGCAATCTGTAAATACAAGCTCTCTTGTTGCAGACGCCCTTATTCCAAGCTTATTTTCTTTCTTTCCAAATTCAAAACCCTTTGCGCCCTTTTCAACTATAAATGCGCTGATTCCCCTTGCTCCCCTTTCCGGGGAGGTCGCAGCAAAAACAGTATATATATCTGCCTCACCGCCATTGGTTATCCACTGTTTTGTCCCGTTGATAATATAACTGTCGCCATCCTTTACGGCCCTGGTGCGAAGTGAACTTGCATCGCTTCCTGCTTCAGATTCTGTAAGTCCGAATGCTGCAAGCTTTGTCCCGCTTGCCAAATCAGGCAGGTATTTCATTTTTTGCTGCTCATTTCCCATGACAAGTATAGGAATAAATCCCAGTCCGCTTGCAGCATAAGTTGTGGCAACACTTAAATCCCCCCTGCTTAATTCTTCTGTAGCAAGACAGACCTCAAAAATCCCTGTTCCCATACCGCCATATTTTTCAGGAATGAATAACCTGAACAGGTCGCTCTGTCCTATTTCCTTTATTATTTCTGCCGGGAAAATACCTTTTTCATCCATTTCGGCCCTTACCGGTTTAATTCGCTCTTCCACAATCTGCCTGCAGATATCGACTATCATCTGCTGTTCTTCAGTTAAAAAATAATGCATTCTTATTGCCTCCAATTAATAGTATTTGTGGTTTGCTAATTTTTATTAAAACAATCTTAAGCTGATTTATAATTCTGCGAAAAGTTGATTTAATCTCAAGTTGTATTAAAAGACGCATATATAAAACTGCAGTTTCATATTTTTTGTTTTTAGAGATTATGCCTGGGCAGTTATTGAAACTTTATAGCCAATGAAGCGTCTTTTTCTGTTACTGCAGTCTTTGATAAATTATCTGAACTCAGACTAAATGTGGTATTGATTTTCATTATCTTAAAATTATCTGAAAAAGTAAGGAATGGCATGAAAAACATGGAAAAAATATCTGTTTATGGTTATGCATTAAATAGCACTTCTTTGTACCGTGAACAAATGCATGGGACAGTAGCTGCAAATAATCCTGCAAGTGTTATAAGAAGGCTTTTAAGTGAAAGGCTGGTTTTTAATTTTTCCCTGTCACTTGTTTTTGTCATACTGATGTGGCTGTCAGCTAACTCATTCTTCTATCTTCCATTTACACCTGTCCCTGTGACAATGCAGGTTTTTACAGTCCTGTTTGCATCATTTGCTCTGGGGCCTGTATGGTCCTTTATATCACAGGTGCAGTACATACTACTTGGCATTGCCGGAGCACCGCTTTTTGCAGGATTCAAAAGCGGTTTGGCTGCATTAGCCGGACCTTCCGGGGGATATATAGCAGGTTTTGCAGTATCAAGCATTGCTGCAGGCGCAATATTTATGTTTTGGAGCAACTTTACAAAAAACAGGGCTCCCAATTCCTGTTCTTCTGCGTGTCCGTTCAAGGATAATACAACTGCAGTATTCTTAACATCGCTTACAAGCCTTTTAATAATATATTCGTTCGGGTATATGCACCTTGCTGGAATAATGCTTACTTTTAACAATGGTTTTATAAATTCCGGCAACACTTTTCTTAAAGCTTTTAATCTTGGCATATTGCCATTTATATTATTTGATATGCTGAAAATAATGGGGGTATTGGCCCTGCAGAAAATTTACCACAAACAGGCGCGACAGGAAAAATAGCATGAAAAAGATAAAAATCAATGACATAACTATAAGGGATATATTCCAGAGTATAGAGCCTGGTTATATAAGCGAAAAATCACTCAGCAGGATAGTCGAACATCTGGATAAAATAAAATTCGACAGCCTGGAAGTATTCGGGGGTTCAGCTTTCGAAAAAATGATTGATTCGGGTTTTGCAAAATCTCCTTTTGAAATTGCTTCTTATATAAAAAACAAATCACCGAAATTGAGCCTTGGTGCTCTTATTGGTGCAAAAAACCTTGCAGGACTGGAGATATATCCTGATTCTGTGATAAAGAAGTTCGTTAAACAGGGCGCAAGATCCGGCATTGACCGCTTCAGGGTCTATGATGTTTTAAACGATTTAAATAATTTTGGAACCACAGTTTCAGAAATAGCTGCCAGCGGATGCAGCTGCCAGGGAATAATAATATATGATGATTTAAGGGATACCACTTTTTATATTGATATGGCACAAAAGTTATCATCTATGGGATGCTCCAGCATCTGCATTAAAGACGTGGAATCCATTATGCTTCCGGCAAAAACCGCTGAATTATTTAAATCCTTAACAGCAGCACTTGATATCCCCGTTTATATGACATCTTATAATTTAAGGGGCCTTCAGGTTGCAAATTACTATAATGCCTGCATTTCCGGCTGCGCAGGTGTTGACCTTAGTTTTATCCCTTCATCATACAATGACCTGAGCCCGGCAGTGTTTCCACTCCTTCTGAGCTTTCGGGACACTGAGGTCTCTACAGACCTGAATTATCTTAAAATAATAGAGATTTTTGAGTGGTTCAAGCAAAATATATATCCAATGCTTTCCAATGAGCTGATGTATTCAAGGTTTTTATTCAGCAGTAAAAATATAAACCTTGCCCCCAAATGGCTTCTTTCAAATATAAACAACCAGTTAAACGAAATAGGCGAGAGCAGCAAATTCGAGATTGTAATCGAAGAACTTTTTAAAATCAAAAATGAGATAGGCAATCCTTCCCTTGCTACTCCAGTCGGCCAGATACTCGGCAGCCAGGCGATACTCAATACCATAATTTCTGACTACAGGTGGGAAATAACAAATGATGAGATAAAGAAACTGGTCTCCGGGTATTACGGAAAGCTTCCAAGGCCTGCGGACCCTGCAATTATCCGGACTATATTAAAACCAGGTGAAGAAAGCACGAAGTTTTTACAGGATGGCTATGAAGACAAGACTTTTGAGAAATGTGCAGAAGAAATAAACAGTCTGTCCGAAGAAAATGAAGTTATTCTCAGTTATATATTCTTTCCGGAGAAAACATTAAAAATGCTTGAGAATAAAAAAAATGTTGAGAATGGCACAAAACAGCATGCTGCTTCAAAGAAAATACTGCAACAGCAGCCGCAGGAGATTAAATTCCCGGGTTTTTCTTCAACAGGTCAACAGGATATACTTGATAATATAGATTTAAAGAAAATAAGGGAAATAACAAACCTGGTGGAGACAAGTAATATTGATGAAATCAAGCTTGAAATTGATGGGGTCAAAATATCAATAAATAAAAAAGCCGGTCTTTCTGAAACAAAAAACTCCGTCCCTTTAACAGGACAGGTCTTAAATTTACCTCAGGAAACAGCAGCAGGCGCCACAATACTTCAGCATGCTGCATCGGCTCAAAGCGGCTCTGCAGTATCTTCTGCCGGCGGTACCGCAGGCACGGGCTTTATTGAAGTTAAATCTCCCATAGTGGGCACTTTCTACAGGTCACCAAGTCCCGGGGCCCCTCCTTTTGTAAATGCAGGGGATAAAGTAAAAACCGGAGATACGCTCTGCATAATAGAGGCAATGAAGCTTATGAATAAAATAAATTCTGAAGTAAATGGTGAAATTGCAGAAATACTTGTAAAGAATGAAGACGCTGTCGAATATGACCAGGTAATAATGCTTATCAAGCCTTCCCGGAAAGAGTAAATAAATGTTTAAACGCATACTTGTAGCAAACAGGGGGGAAATTGCAGTAAGGATAATCAGGGCATGCATGGAACTCGGTATAGAATCTGTGGCAGTTTATTCGACTGCAGACAGGGATTCAATGCATGCAAAAATCGCTGACAGGAGCATCTGCATAGGGCCTCAGCAACCTTCGAAAAGCTACCTCAATACTGCCAGCATAATAAGCGCCGCTCTTGTCTCAAACTGTGATGCGCTGCACCCCGGATATGGCTTTCTTGCAGAAAACCCGGATTTTGAAAGAAAATGCAGTGAAAATAATATAGTCTTTATAGGCCCTCCGGCAGATGTTATAGAGCTTTCAGGCAACAAATCAATGGCGCTTGATGTCATGCGCAAAAACAATGTGCCTGTAATACCCGGCTCAGATGGAAATGTGGAGGATCTCAAACATGCATTGCGCATTGGAAGTCAACTTGGTTATCCGGTAATCATAAAAGCTGCATTCGGGGGCGGCGGCAAGGGAATGCGCATATGCAGCAGCCGGCAGGACATGGAATCGCTTTTCCCCATTGCAAAATCAGAATCAATTTCAAGCTTCGGCATGGGTGACGTTTATATCGAAAAATATATACAGAAGCCAAGGCATATAGAGTTCCAGATTATTGCAGATAATTATGGTGATATTGTCTGTGCAGGTGAAAGAGAATGTTCAATACAAAGAAGGCACCAGAAACTTATTGAAGAAGCCCCGGCAGCCAATCTTTCTGAAAAAGCAAGGAAAATAATCAAGGAATTTGCCGTTAGGGCTGCACATGCAATAAACTATAAGAACCTGGGCACGATTGAGTTTCTTGTCGACCAGGATGAGAATTTTTATTTTATCGAGATAAATTCCAGGATTCAGGTCGAGCACCCTGTTACAGAAGCAGTAACCGGTATCGACCTTATAAAAGAGCAGGTAAAAATTGCTGCCGGAGAAAAAAACTGCTATTCAAAAAAAGAAATCACACCCAATGGCAGTTCAATAGAATTCAGAATAAATGCAGAAGACAGCGAAAACAAGTTTGCGCCAAGCCCCGGAAGGATAACTGATTATTTCATGCCGGGGGGTCCTGGAATAAGGACCGATACTTTTATACATTCCAATTATTTTGTTCCTCCGTTTTACGATTCTTTAATTGCAAAACTTATTGTATGGGGCAGGGACAGGAACGAAGCAATTGCCCGTTCTGCCAGGGCCCTTGCTGAATTCAGGATAGAAGGCATTAAAACTACTATTCCCTTCCACAAAAAAATACTTGCCAATAGTAATTTTATAAAAGGAGATATACATACCCATTTTATAGAAGAAGAATTTGGCATTTAAACACTTCCTGAGCTGCTGGCACAAAATTACAATGTTTTACCGCCTGCTTTATTGACACCAAATTGCATTTTTGATAAATTGAATTAATTTTTATTCAGGGTGATAGCTGACAGGAGAAAAAAAATGACGGCAAATGTTGAAATTACAAAATTTAACCCCAAACCAAGGAAAAACTGGCACAGGCGCGGGATTTACAAACCGCTTTACTTTATTGAAGAGTTTCTGAAACATGCTCTTTTTGACTGCAGGTCCTGCGGGCAATGCATCCTTTCAACTACAGGATTTGTCTGCCCGATGAGATGCCCGAAGACCTTGAGAAATGGCCCGTGCGGCGGTTCTTATGATGGAAATTGTGAAGTTGATAAGTCAAAAAAATGCGTCTGGGTCGAAATATATGATGGAGCAGCAGACCTTGACAGGGTTGAGATGCTTAAAAAATTCCAGCCCCCCACTGACCACAGGATGGAGGATACTTCTGCAATTGTCAACTGGGTTGACGGCAGAATAGAAGGCATGCATCTTGCAATACCGGGCAAAGGGCCATCGCTTGTACAGCTTATAAACATAGCCATACATATAGTTATTGTCAGGGTAAAGAAATTCCTGCAGGCGCCCAAATTCTGGCAGAAACAGGAATCCCATTATCTAGACTATTGAGCAGTACCGGATAATTTAAACAATTTCAGTAAGAGATATACCTGACAAGCAGTCCATCTTTGTCCCTCAGGTAAAAGCTGTCATGTTTATTGTTCCATACCGGCACATCACTTCCCCAGTACAGCCTGCCATCTCCATCTATGCCTTTACCGGAATACAAAGTAAGGCTGCTTTGCTGCCTTAGAATATACCCGTAGAACTCATAAATGCTTGTTGAACTGTCTTTGACTGTCCAGCCGCCAATATTTAAATCTTTTTTTCCATTATTTTTTATTATGACAAACTCACCATTTATGTTTTCTGTGTCTTTGCCGTCAGCGTCAGGGTTCAATACAATATCAATTTCCGGACCCGAGTAGTCTGATACTGCCCACAGCCCCAGGTTATTTGCTCTTGCATAATTTTCGGCTTCAATGAATTTTTCCTGGTACTTTATGTCTGGAGGATAGGTAAAAGAATTTGCAAAGCCCCTCATCACCATTTCAAGGTTTACAAATAATCCGCCATAATAAGCGTATCTCAGCAACCTTCCATAATCATCAATGTCTGAAATATCCCTTTCAAGCAGTACTTTTTTTCCATTAATGATAAGAGCAAGGACATCCTTTGCCTCTTCATAAAAATACATTCCATATTCAGGGGTATTTATGCCAACAAGCCTTACTTTATTGCCATTTTCTATTTTAAAAGTATCGCCATCGACTATTTCTTTTACTTTAAAAAATATTGCGTCATTGATTTGCGGGTTTTCATCTGTGCCATTGGACAATGTACCCTGCGGGCTTTCTTCAGTGCTGCTTTTATTTGATTCCTGTGCATTTGAAGTTTCCTGTATGCTTTGGATTTTACCCTTGCTGTTATTTTCAGCTTCCTGCATGTCATAATAAAACAGGCCGCAGGAAACCAGGAAAAATAGAGACAAAAAAATTAAAACTGAAGTGAAAGTAAGCGCCAGGCTGGGAATTATTGCTGTTTTATCAGTTACCGGGCTATTTTTATCTGTTTTGCCTGAAATTTTCGAGCCCGTCTTTTGAGTTTCTGCTGATTCTTTTTTCAACTGAATAAAATGACCTTTCAGAAATATTTTTCTGTTGTTTTAGCTTATTTGAGATTTTCTCTTTTGACTGTCTCATCTCAATTGAAAATTCCCTGATTGATTTCCTGTAAATATTTTCCCTGAATATTACTTTTTGCTGAAGATTATCTGAAGTAACGACAAAAATCCTTTCATACTTGCGGTTATTGTGAACTATATTTTCTACAACACTGTCTGCGGTCTCCCCTTTTCTTGAATAAATAACCTCTATATTATTAAAGATTTCCCTGCTCCTTCCCGGATTGTCGCTGTGCCTTGCATCAAATACTGCAATTATGCTGCAGGAATTATAGCTTTTAAATTGTGAAAGGCTGATAAGCAGTTTTTCCCTAAGTTCCGATAACTGGTCAGGAGTTAATTTTGCAGGTTTTCTTATATTAAAGATGAAGTTATAACCGTCAACTATATAAAGGTCCTTCACTTTGAACCAATGCCGCCTTTTTTATTTTTACAGATATTCAGTATATAAAGAAATATGCCGCTGGATGTAGAGACATTCAGGGACTGCATTTTGCCCGGCATGGTGATTTTTACCAGTATATCGCAGTTTTCACTCACAAGTTTTCCTATTCCTTTTTGTTCGCTGCCAAGGACAATTGCCAGCGGAAAAGTATAATCAGCACTTTCTGCCGGTACGATTTTTTTCCCGCTCTCAAGGGTCGTGCCATATATCCAGAATCCATTTTCTTTTAATTTACCAATAGCTCCTACTATATTTGTAACACGGTAGACTTTTATTTCTTCAAGCGCCCCGGAAGATATCCTTGAGACCCTGCTGCCGGCTTCCACGCTCCTGTGTTTTGGAATTATTACTCCATCTGCACCAAATGCACTGCAGTTTCGCAGTATTGCTCCAAAATTTCCGACATCTGTTATTTCATCCAATATTACTATTATGCTGTCTTTTGAATTAAAAAGCCTGTTTCCCAGATCCGTTTCAAGGTCAGGATAATTGTAATCCGATACACAGGCAAGAACGCCCTGCGAAATTACGGATTCTTCATAAATATTGCGGCTGCTGCCGTCGATTTCCCCGGACAGTTTTAAAAAATCTGCCGGTGAGATTAAATCGACAGGAATGTTTTTTTTACCTGAGGTTGAAATAAGGTCAGATATCCGCTGGTTATTTTTTCTTGAAGCATTGATTATTATTCTATAAATCTTCCTGTTGCCTGAATTTACTTTCAGCAGGGAAGACACTGTATTTATACCATAAAGATATTCTGTTTTCAGGACTCTCTTTTCCAGATGGTGCCCTCTTTCCTGTCATCCAGGATGATTCCATAACTTTTTAACTTATTCCTGATTTCATCTGCTTTAGCAAAATCTTTATTTTTCCGGGCAAAGTTTCTTTGACCGACAAGCTCAGCGATTTCTGCATCATCGAGCATAATGGTCCCTGAAGCATTAATCTCAGGATTTTTAAGTTCCCTTTCCAGATAAAGCCCGAATATTTTACTGTAATCCAGTAAAACCTGGTATGCCATTTTAAGGCTGCCTGCAATTGCCGGGTTGCTTTCAAAATCAGCCGCCTGTATTACTGTATTGATGCTTTTAATAAGTTCAAACATGTCGCCTGTTGCTCTTGCAGAATTGAAATCATCATCCATGGATTTCCTGAAATTGATTTTAAACTCTTTGATGCCGGAATAAATGCGCAAAGCTATTGTATCATTTTCCTGCCCGCTGCCTGATGCAGGCGTGTTATCTATAATGAACCTTATATTTCTCAGGAAATTTAAAATTTTTTCAAGTGCTCTTTTTGACTCTTCGAGTTTTTCACTGCTGAATTCAAGCGGACTCCTGTAATGTGTAGAAAGCATATAGAACTTTATGACATTTGCCGAATATTTTTCCAGTACATTCCGCAGTATCCAGTCAGACTTGAGCCCCTTTGATTTAGACATTTTCTGTTCTTTTACTTCTATCATGCCGTTGTGCATCCAGTAATTTACAAAGTCTCCCCTGTCCGGAAATGCAGCCTCTGACTGGGCGATTTCATTTTCATGGTGAGGAAAAACCAGGTCTATCCCTCCGCCATGTATGTCAAGACCGAAATCAAGGTATTTAATAGACATTGCAGAGCATTCTATGTGCCAGCCCGGCCTTCCCTTTCCCCATGGACTGTCCCAGAATGGCTCACCCGGTTTTGCGCTTTTCCACAAAGTAAAGTCTATCGGTGATTTTTTAAAGAATGAATCTTCCTCATTTGCCTGCATCTCCTGTATTTTCTGTCCTGACAGTTTGCCGTAACTTTTAAGTTTTGCCACATCAAAATATACGTCCCCGGAAGATTCATAACCATAACCGTTTTCTATAATCCTGGAAATAATTGTTATTATTTCCGGAATCATTTCGCTTGCTTTAGGCACAGCAAAAAATTTTCCCGTCTCCAGTTTTTCAAGATCTTCAAGGTAGGCATTAATATAACGACTGGTGATTACATTAAAATCCACGTTTTCTTCATTTGCCTTATTTATTATCTTATCTTCTATATCAGTGATGTTTGACACATAATCAACTTTATAGCCCAGAAATTCAAGGTAATTCCTGACCATATTAAAGACCACAAGAGGCCTTGAATTGCCAATGGAGATATAATTGTAGACAGTGGGCCCGCATACATACATCCTTACCCTTTTATCATCAATGGGCTTGAAATCCTGTTTTTTCCGGCTCATAGTATTATATATTTTCAGGCTCATTTAGTTTTATCCTGTCGTCCAATTTCTTTCTTTTCTTTAAGCTCCTGTTTTAAGCTTGCCAGCTCTTTTTCAAGCATATCTATTTTATAGTTGCAGGTATTCAATATTTCATTTACAGGGTCGGGCAGGTTCATCCTGTGCTCCTCATCGGAGAGGACCCTTTCCCCTTTTACCCTGACTATTCTTCCGGGTATTCCCACAACCGTGCAGTCATCGGGAACAGGCTTTATTACAACTGCACCTGCCCCGATTATCACATTGTTTCCAATTGTTATTGAACCGAGCACTTTAGCGCCAGCAGAAACAACTACATTATTGCCAAGCGTGGGGTGCCTTTTTCCTCTTTCTTTACCTGTACCTCCAAGGGTAACCCCCTGGTATATTGTCACATTATCGCCAATTACTGTTGTCTC
>CAZGTW010000002.1:25300-40724 GCA_964528815.1 uncultured Actinomycetota bacterium
CCCATTGTTTTTCCCTTTAACCATTAAAAAAATGTTATATCTGTTATATTTTTAGACAGATTACATCTTTTTATATAAATATCGTATATGATTTTTGTAATTTTACCAATTTTTTAAAATTGTGAAATACAGTATTTTAATTGACCCGTGCATCAACTGCAGATGATGCTAATAAAAAATACCATTAAAATATTTATATTTTATTCAATAAGTGCGACTGAATAAGCCGCGGCCCCTTCTTTTCGTCCGCAAAATCCCAGGCCTTCATTAGTTGTTGCTTTTATACCGATACAGGAAACGCTTATCCCCAGCGCTGCTGCAATATTATTTTTCATATTTACAGTGTACCCTGAAATTTTAGGTTCTTCCATTATAAGGACTGAATCGATATTTATAATTTTAAATCCTGATTTTTCAATTATTTTGCCTACCTTACCCAGCAGTAATATGCTTGAGGCGTTCTTATAGTTTGGGTCATTATTAGGAAAATACACCCCTATATCCTCAAGTCCAGCCGCACCCAGCAATGCATCCATTATTGCATGCACCAGGACATCGGCATCAGAATGCCCGTCAAGTCCAGCATCATGCTCTATGGCCACTCCGCCAATTACAAGCTTCCTGCCTTTCTTAAAAGCATGTATATCGTAACCAAAACCAACTCTCATATCCTATTTTCCCTTTCCATCCCTGCCCATTATAAGTTCAGCCAGAAACAAATCAAGCGGTGTAGTGATTTTAATATTTTCATGCCTTCCTATAATAACCTTGACCTTTAAACCCATTCTTTCGACAAGGCTTGAATCATCAGTGCCGATATAATTATCCTCAATAGCTTTTTTATAAGCAAGTATAAGGTCCCTGTAAAAAAAGACCTGCGGGGTTTGCGCCATACATACATTTGCCCTCGCTATGGTCTTATCGATAATACTGTCATCACCTATCTTTTTAACAGTTTCATAGGCAGGAGCAGCTATAAGCACCCCACGGACATCAGCATCATTTTTATTAAACCTGACAAGGCTTGAAATCAGCATATTTATTTCAGCTGCTGTTATAAGGGGCCTTACTCCGTCGTGGACAGCTACTATTTTGCATTTTTCCGGTATTATCTTCAAAGCATTATATACAGACTCCTGCCTGAGCTCACCGCCCCTGACAATTGCTTTAACTTTTGTGAATCTGTTTTTTTTTATTATTTCATCTCTGCAATACTGTTCATAATCAGCCGGAACAGCAAGATATATTGAATTTATCCTGGAACTATCCTGGAATGATTTGAGGGTATGAACGAGTATGGGCTTTCCGTATATCTGTATGAACTGCTTGCTTATATTGCTTTGTAGCCTTGTGCCTTTGCCTGCTGCTGTAATAATTGCTGCAATCATTTATAACTGGAACCGTTAATCAAAACTTAAGGTTGATAAAAAAGAAAAGGACTGGTCAGAACCTTGGATTACGGGTTACCCCTCCCCTGTATCCGTAAGGTTCATTGTAAAGGTAGTATTCCGAAAATTTCTTTAACCTGTCATAAAGCAAGCTTGCCTTTACTTTTCCCATTCCCTGTATCTCAGATAACTCTTCTATGCTTGCATTCATGATGTTTTTAAAATTGCCGAATTTTTCAATGAGGTTTTTTAATAACTGGTCAGGAAGCCTCTTTATTTCAGATATTATCCTGAAACCTTTGGGCCGTACAGAAAACTCTTTGAGGTTGCCCTCTACCTTATATCCCATTATCCTTGCAGAATTTTCAAGGTCAAGCAGCGCGTCTTCTCCAAGATTGTTGATTTTGTTTTTTATGTCAACAGCTTTTATTTCACCATCGACATTTATGTAATCTTCAATTACTTTGAGGCTTTCATCTGCCACATTTATCATAAGCTCTTCGACCTGCATATTAAGAAGCCTGCCGTCAGTGCCAAGTTCATATATGTATCTTCTTACTTCTTTTTCTGTCTTCTGTACAATGCTGGAGCGCTGGAGCACAGATACCACGTCATAAAGAGTTACCAGATCCTCAAGTTCCCTTATTGTAAGGTTCACTATCAGATAATCGAAACCTTCTTTGTATTTGCTTAATGTCTGAAGTGCCTGGTTTGCTTTTGCAAGTACAATCCTTGGTTCCTCAAGTATATATTTTATTTCATTCACATAAATTGTAACTACATCTCTTTTTTGTGAGATTGATATGACCAGTGTATTTGTCTGCTTTGCGACCCTTTCTGCTGTCCTGTGCCTGGTTCCTGTTTCATTTGTCTTAATCAGCGGGTTAGGGTAAAGGTGGGTATTTGCATAGAGTATCCTGCTTGCATCATTGCTGAGGATAATCGCCCCGTCCATTTTTGCCAGTTCATAAAATTTTGCTGAGGTAAAATTGCACCCTATATAGAAACCGCCGTCTACAAGCTTTAAAACCTGTTCAGAATCTCCTACAACTATAAGCGCACCGGTCTTTGCCTGCAGTATATATTCGATTCCTGTTCTGAGGTCCGTACCAGGCGCAATCCTTTTAAGGCTGTTAAGTAAAAGTTCTTCTTCTTTTTCCTTCATTAAATCATAAATATTATTTAATTATACATTCAGGACAGTCGGCTCTATTTTTTTTATGTCAAATTGTATTATACCTTCATCTGCAGAAATTTTTACTATATCTCCTGCACTGATTTCTGCGCTGATGATTTTTTCTGAAATAGGGTCCTCTATAAGCGATTGTATCACTCTTCGCATCGGCCTTGCACCCATTGTAGCATCATAACCCTTTTCAAGTAAAAGCTCTTTTGCTGTTTCTTCAAGATTTAATGTTATACCCTGTATCTCAAGCTGCCGGGTTATTCTTGTTACCATGAGGTCTATTATCTGGTATATCTGGAGCCTTGTAAGTTTATGGAACACAATTACTTCATCGAGCCTGTTTAAAAACTCCGGCCTGAATGCTTTTTTAAGTTCTGCCATGACCTTATTTTTTATTTCGTCATATGACAGGTCCTCATCCTCTATTTTTTTGAATCCAAGGGGGTTATTCTTATGTATTTCCCTTGCACCAAGGTTTGAAGTCATGATTATTACCGTATTCTTGAAATCGACCCTCCTGCCCTGTGCATCTGTAAGATGGCCGTCTTCAAATATCTGCAGAAGTATATTGAATACATCCGGATGCGCCTTTTCTATCTCATCAAGCAATATTACGCTGTATGGTTTGCGTTTTATTTTTTCAGTAAGCTGTCCGCCTTCATCATATCCCACATATCCCGGAGGTGAGCCCACAAGCTTGGAAACAGAATGCTTTTCCATATATTCTGACATATCTATCTGTATAAGAGCATCTTCCTTACCGAACAAAAATGATGCAATTGTTTTTGCTAGTTCTGTTTTTCCCACTCCTGAGGGTCCCAGGAAAATAAATGAACCGATCGGGCGCTTGGGGTCCTTAAGACCGGATCTTGAGCGCCTTATTGCTTTTGAAACTGTCTTTATCGCCTCATCCTGGCCGATTACCCTTTTGTGGAGCTCTTCTTCCATATTCAATAACTTTGCCGATTCCGTCTCTGTAAGCTTAAATACAGGTATGCCTGTCCAGCTTGAGAGAACTTCTGTAATCTCATTTTCTGTTACTTTTTCTTTTTCACTTTCATTTACCCTGCCCCAGTTTTCTTCAAGCTCTATTTTTTCCCTGATAAGCTGTTTTTCCCTGTCTCTGAACTCTGCAGCTTTTTCAAAATCCTGTGACTTTATAGCTTCCTCTTTTTCGGAAGAAACCTGCTCTATTTCCTTCTCAAGCATTTTCAGGTCAGGGGGATTTGAAAGATTGCGAAGCCTGACTCTTGATGCTGCTTCATCAATTAAATCAATTGCTTTGTCCGGCAGGAAACGGTCAGAAATATAGCGGTGAGACAGTTTAGCTGCTGATTTTAAAGCCTCATCTGTAATTGTTAAATTATGGAAAGATTCATACCTGTCACGGAGCCCTTTTAAAATCTCAATTGTCTCATATTCACTCGGCTCATCGACATAAACCGGCTGGAACCTGCGCTCAAGAGCCTTGTCTTTTTCAACATACTTTCGGTATTCATTTACTGTTGTGGCGCCAATAGTCTGGATTTCACCTCTTGCAAGCATGGGTTTTAATATTGAGGCTGCATCTATTGCTCCTTCTGCTGCACCGGCGCCAACAAGGGTATGCACCTCATCAATAAAAATCATGATATCGCCATCCTCCCTTATTTCCTGGAGGACCTTTTTCAGCCTTTCTTCAAAATCGCCCCTGTACCTTGAGCCGGCAACAAGCGAGCCGAGATCCAGGGTAAATATCTTTTTGTTTTTAAGGTTTGCAGGTATATCCTTTGAAATGATTGCCTGCGCCAGGCCTTCTACAATTGCTGTCTTGCCTACCCCTGATTCTCCAATAAGTATAGGATTGTTCTTTGTCCTTCTTGAAAGTATCTGCATTATTCTTTCGATTTCTTTTTTCCTTCCGATTACAGGGTCAAGCTTGCCGTCTTTTGCAAGCTGGGTAAGGTCCCTTCCATACTGGCTGAGCATTTTAAGCTGGCGTTTCTGTGTTTTGTCTGCAGCATTCGGGTCTTCCTGAGGGTAGAAAGGATATTTGTTTAAAATTTCCTTTATCTTGTCTTTTACAATCTCAAGATTGATGCCAAAAGAATTGAGCACTCTTGCAACAACTCCTTCGCCTTCCCTGAGCAGTCCAAGCAGTATATGTTCAGTACCTATATAATTATGGCCCATTTGAAGTGCCTCCCTGAGAGAAAGCTCAAGGACTTTTTTTGCTCTCGGTGTAAATGGGATGTGCTCATAGGCTTCCGATGAGCCTTCTGTCACAGATTCTTTTATTGCAGCCTTTATATCATCAAGAGAAATATTTAATGATATAAGCACTTTTGCAGCAATTCCTTCCTTTTCTCCTATCAACCCAAGCAAAAGGTGCTCGGTACCTATATAATTCTGTTTTAAAAACCTTGCTTCATCCTGGGCCCTTACAACAACCTTGCGGGCCCTTTCTGTAAATCTTTCAAACATTAAAACTCAGTCCCTTTTAAAATTTTCTTTCTTATTATACTTGCACGCATCATATCGACTTCATCTTCATTATCTTCTGATTTTATTCCATGTTTTATTATAAGATTTGATTCGCAAATATTGCTTATCAACTTATAGAAATTAAACTGTTTAACATCTTTAATCATATTTATGTCAAGGCCGAGCTTTAACATGGAGAGAAGCTCCAGCGCCTCACCATAAGTAAGCATCTTTGCATATCTTAACATTCCATATGAACGCAACACACTGTCTTCAACACTTAAAGGCTTTGAATTTTTCAGGCTTTCTACTGCTTTCATTTCATCTTCAACAATATTTTCAGACACAGCATTCATTTCAGTTATTATATCATCTTCACTTTTACCGAGAGAATTCTGATTTGACACCTGGAACAGATTGCCCACAACATCAGAATTCTCCCCGAATAACCCCCTTATTGCGTATCCGGTTTTTGCCAGGTTTTTGGCCAGCTCTTCTATCTTGCCTGTAACCACTGTACCAGGCATGTGAGCAATTACTGAAACCCTCAGCCCGGTTCCAAGGTTTGTCGGGCAGCATGTGAGATAACCGAAATCCTTGTCGAATGCAAAATTGATTTTTCTTTCAAGCATTCTCTCTATTTTGGATACTTCCCTGTATGCCTTGAAAATATCAGAACCGGCAATAACGCTCTGTATTCTTAAATGATCCTCTTCATTTATCAGGACAGACACTGTATTTTCCATATCAGGGTTGTCACATTTTAATATAAGGCCCTTGTAATTCATCCTGACCAGCATTTCAGGGCTCAATATATGCCTTTCAATAAGATATCTCCTCTGAGTTTTTTTGAGCCTTGCAATATTATAAAATACATAAGACTGTTTTTCTTTCGGGTCTTTTAAAAAAGAATCCCTGACTGCTTGCAGAATGTCCCTTTTTTCTTCTCTGGCATTTATGCTGGAAAAACAAAACCCGGATATATTACGGGCGATCCTTGCCCTGCTTGTAAGTATGACCTGGCCTGCAGCAGTAGCTTGTGTGCTGCTGTTTATTATACCTGCCCTAAAAACCGGTTTTTTATTTTCATTTTGCATAATATTTTTACCTGGATTATCTGCATGTTTTAAATACCTGCATTAAACTTATGCAGTTTTTCACTATTTAATATTTTGATTTCCTGCCTATATAAAGTTTTTTCTGCAGGCTCTTTATTGTATCCCTTAGCCTTGCAGCTTCTTCATAATTTTCTACAGTTATTTCTTCCTCCAGCTTATATTTAAGGTCTTTTATTTCCTTTTCTATTCTTATATCTTCAGTAGATACAGCAGGTATTTTCCCCGAGTGCTCGACGCTTCCCTGTATAGCTTTTATAATAGGCCTTAGCATATCCCTGAATTCAGTATAGCAATATGAGCAGCCCACTCTTCCAATTGCTTTTATTGTATTAAGGTCAATGCTGCAATATGAGCACTTTTTATTATCGGACGGATTGACATTTTCAAATATTTTTTCATTTTCCCCTTTGTCTATTATTTTTATATCGACCTCAAAAACTTTTGTAAGGAGTTTTGTAAGGTCATTAAAAATTTCTTCAGCGGGGAAAATTGCAAAATTTTTCAGGCACTCAATGCAGAGATTTACTTTTTCAGCCCTGCCGTTGATAACTTTTATAAGGTGCACATTTGCTTCATTATTTTTACAAAATTCACAGATCATTTTTTCTCCTGGAACAATAAATTCTATAATAACAGATTAATATATTAGAAAAAAATGGTCAAATCTTATTATTTTTTAAGGCTTCATCAACGGGAATAATATGACATCTCTGATTGACCTGCTATCAGTTAATATCATAACAAGCCTGTCAATACCGATACCTTCCCCGGCTGCGGGAGGCATGCCGTATTCCAGGGCTTTTATGAAGTCCAGGTCTATTTTTCCGGTAAGCCTTTCCTCTTCATCAGCGCTTTCAGCCTGCCTTTTGAACCTTGCCATCTGGTCCTTCGGGTCTATAAGCTCTGAGAAAGCATTTGCCACTTCTTCCCCTCCCACAAACAGTTCAAATCTTTCTGTAAGGTTTGCATTTCCAGGATGTTTTCTTGCGAGTGGTGAGATTTCTATGGGGTAATCTTTTATAAATGCTGGTTGTATTAAATTTGGTTCAACAGTTTTTTCAAAAATCTCATTTATTATTTTTCCTTTGCCGAAACTCTTCTCAACTGTAACTCCAAGCTTGGATGCTATTGCTGACATTTCCTTTATGTCCATATCAAAATCAAGCTTTTTTGCAGTAAACCTCTCTATGGCATCCAGCATTGATATTTTTTCCCATTTGCCTGAAAAACTGATTTGATTGTCCCTGTACCTGAAATCCATTGTCTGGGTTGACTGCATTGCTGTATATTTAAAAAGCTCCTCTGTCAGAACCATTAAGTCATTATAGTCTGCAAAAGCCTGGTAAAATTCAACCATTGTAAATTCAGGATTATGCTTATGGGATATTCCTTCATTACGGAAATTCCTGTTTAGCTCATAAACCCTCTCAAAACCACCGACAAGAAGCCTTTTAAGGTAAAGTTCCGGAGCGATTCTCAAATACATATCTATATCAAGCGCATTATGGTGAGTAATAAATGGCTTTGCAGTGGCACCACCTGGAATCGGCTGCAGCATGGGTGTTTCCACTTCCAGAAACCCCCGTGAATTTAAAAATTGCCTGATTGCATCAATTACCTTAGTCCTTACAGTGAATACTTTTTTTATCTGGGGATTAACTATCAGATCCAGGTAACGCTGCCTGTACCTGAGCTCCACATCTTTAAGTCCGTGCCATTTTTCAGGCATTATCCTTATTGATTTTGAAAGAAGTTTAAAGCCGGTTACATTTAGTGATAATTCACCCTTGTGGGTGACGAATACATTTCCTTCAACCCCTATCCAGTCGCCTATATCAAGACTCAGGAAATCATTGTACTTATCTTCACCGATATTTTTTATATTAAGGTAAAGCTGGAGCTTATCATCGGAATCTTTCAGGTCACAAAAAGCAGCCTTTCCGTGTACCCTGAAAATCATTATCCTTCCTGCAATCCTGAAAACATCGTCAGTTTTTTCGCCTGCTTCAAGACCTTCATATTTTTCCTTAATTTCGCTTATTGAAATGTTTTTATCAAAAGATGATGAGTAAAGCTGCTTACCGCTGGAAACATCGGCCTTAATTTTATCAAGCTTTATTTGCATAGACTCATTTAAGGGTTCCTCTATTTCAACATAATAATCAAATTCTTTTGAGCTTTCAGCTGAGTCTTCACTGTTCTTTTTCATATTATAATATATCAACTATTTTATATGTTTTTGTAGTAACCGGAGTCTTGACAGTAATTGTCTCACCTATTTTCCTGTTAAGCAAAGCTTTTCCCACTGGAGATTCATCGGATATTTTATTTTTTTCAGGGTCAGATTCAATAGAGCTGACTATTTTAAATTTTTTCTCTTTCTTCTCATCCAAATCTTTAAGTACCACAACCGCTCCCAGGTCTATTGTCCCTTTATCCCCGTTTTCCACAATAATATAATTCTGCATTATTTCGTTTATCTGCTCGATTCTTCCCTCAATAAAAGCCTGGTCGTTTTTGGCATGTTCATATTCAGGATTTTCGGTGAGGTCCCCTCCAAATTCCTTGGATTCCTTCAGCCTCTCAGCAACTTCCTTCCTTTTATTCTTTACAAGATCTTCCAGCTCTTTCTGGAGCATTTCAAGACCTTCCTGTGTAAGTCTGTATTCTTTCATAAGAGATTTTCACCCCGGATCTATTGGCTTATTAAAAATATGAAATATAAGTTAAAAAATTTAATTGAGGTATTATATTGTAAGAGTGTTAAGATGTCAAAACCGGCCAGGAGCGCCATTGCCGGTGCCAGTATGTTGAAAAATAAGCAATTCAGGATGGTTCGCACAGGAAGCCCTTTTTTATTAACCGAACCTGCCTGTTATGTAGTTTTCTGTCCTTTTATCGGACGGGTTGGTAAATATCCTGTCTGTATCGTCGTATTCTATCAGAATTGCCGGCTCTCCAGTTTTTTCCATAAGTAAAAATGCTGTTTTATCTGATACCCTGGCAGCCTGCTGCATATTATGTGTGACTATTATTATTGTATAGTTGCTTTTAAGCTCGTCCATAAGGTCTTCTATTTTAAGGGTAGAAATAGGATCCAGTGCCGAGGCGGGCTCATCCATAAGTATAACCTCTGAATTAACTGCAAGCACCCTTGCTATGCAGAGCCTTTGCTGCTGCCCGCCCGAGAGGTCAAGTGCGGGTTTATTAAGCTTATTTTTTACTTCTTCCCATAATGCCGCTTTTTTCAGGCTGTCTTCGACAATCTGGTCAAGTTCATTTTTTGTGTACCTGCCATGAAGTTTCGGGCCATAGACAATATTTTCATAAATGGTTTTCGGGAAAGGATTGGGGCGCTGGAACACCATGCCGATCTTCCTTCTGAGATCGACAACATCTATGTTTTCTTTATAAATATCTGTTCCGTCTATCCTGACTTCGCCTTCAATCGATGAGGCTGCCATCAGTTCATTCATCTTATTAAAAGCCCGAAGCAGCGTAGATTTTCCGCAACCGCTTGGCCCGATTATAGCCGTAATTGCATTACTGGAAATATCCATGTTTATGTCGGTGAGTACCTTTGTATTTCCATAAAAGAAACCGAAGTCCCTTACCGTGATTTTTATATCATTATTCTTATTACTTTCCATACTAAAAGATGGTAGCAGAAATCTGAAGCAATTTTAATAAAGACAGCAAAATTTAATATTTTTTTAATATTTTAAAATTTGCCCAAACCTGTTCTAAAATTGGAACCTGAAATGAAACATTGGCGCCTGCCAGTTATATTTAATTCTCTTCCAGGCTTTTTTTATAAGCAGCGAGTTTGCGGGATATCTCTTCATATTTTAATGATAGTATCTGGACAGCCAGAACAGCTGCATTCTTTGCGCCATTTATAGCTACTGTTGCAACAGGCACACCCGGAGGCATCTGTACTATAGAAAGAAGTGAATCAAGGCCGCCCAGGTCCTCAGTTTTTACAGGGACCCCGATTACGGGACATGCAGTATAAGATGCAATCACCCCGGGCAGGTGCGCTGCTTTGCCTGCACCCGCTATAAATATTTCTATGCCATTTGATTCTGAATCAATTACAAACTGCTTTGTTTTGTTAGGCATCCTGTGCGCTGATGTAACCTTTATATCATATCCAATTCCAAAAAACTCAAGCATGTCTGCAGCAGGTTTCATTACTGCTTCATCAGATTTGCTTCCCATGACTATTGCAACTTTTTTTGTTTTTTCTGTCATGCTGTTTACTCCTCCACTCTTTTTGCTATATCAGTGCGGTATTGCATACCTTCAAATCTAATTTGTGATATTGCATCATAAGCAATTTTCCTTGAACTGATAAATGTCTCAGCTTTTGCAACCACACCAAGCACCCTTCCGCCATTTGTGTATATTTTAGAATCCTGTGACCTTGTGCCTGCATGAAAAACCATGATACTGCCATTATCTGTGCTGCCTGTATTATTATCGAAATTTTCAAGGCCTTCTATAAGGTCATTTTTTGATGATGACTCAGGGTATCCTTTTGATGCCAGTACCACGCACACACATCTGGAATTGCTCCACTTAAGTGCACTGCTTCCAAGTTTTCCCCGGCAGCATCTCAGCATGAGCTCAAGCAGGTCGCTTTCCAGGTTTGGCAGTATTGCCTGTGTTTCAGGGTCGCCAAACCTGCAGTTGTATTCAAGCAGATATGGCTGCCCTTTTGAAACTATAATCCCGCCATATAATATTCCCCTGTAATCAATGCCTTCTTTCATTATTGCTTCATATGAGGGATATATTATTTCTTCAAGCATTTTATTAAATAGCGGTCCATCAACAAACGGCACAGGAGAGTAACTGCCCATACCTCCCGTGTTTTTACCCTTATCCCCATCAAATATTTTTTTATAATCCTGTGCCAGCACCATTGGCAATATGTTTTTCCCGTCACAAAGGGAGAGCAGGGAGACTTCAAATCCGCTTATGAATTCTTCTATTATTATAGAATCTGCAGCTTGACCAAAAATATCATCTATAAAACAGTGCTCAAGCTCGACCAGCGCATCCTCTCTGGAAGAAGATATTATGACTCCCTTACCTGCTGCAAGTCCGTCCACTTTAAGAACAAGAGGGAAATCGTCATCTTTTAATTTCTTTATGTATGAAACTGCCTTTTCATAATCTTTCCTGTCAAATTTAATACTTTTTGCAGTTGGTATACCGTATTTTACGCAAAGTTCTTTGGTAAAGACTTTGCTGCCCTCAAGCCTTGCTGCAGACATATCCGGCCCGAAAATCTCGTGCCCTTTGCCTTTGAAATGATCCACAATACCTTCAACAAGCGGTGCCTCAGGGCCTACAATTGTAAAATCTATACCTTCTTCTTCTACAAATCCTGATATCGCCTTGAAATCATTTTTTGATGTTCCAATATTGACGCATTTCCCAATACTGGCAATACCGGGATTACCGGGTATTGCATAAATCTTGCTGGCACTGCTGCCATTTGCAAGTTTCCAGGCAAGGCAATGTTCCCTGCCGCCGCTTCCTATTACCAGTACCTTCATATTTGCCGTCTCCTTTTTCTACAGGACAAGCAAAGGTTTTTTATTTTTATTGAGGATATTTTTTTCCAGGCCCCTGTCCCTGATTATTATCTGGCTTCTTTCCGGGCCAACACTTATCATAGAGAGCGGCACCTTTACCAGCTTTTCTATTTCAGATATATAATTCTTTGTGGATTCGGGCAGGCCTGAAAAATCCTTTACTGCAGTAATATCTTCTTTCCAGCCCTTCATGCTTACATAAACCGGCTTGCACTTATGCATTATGGTCTGGTGGGGCGGTATGTCCTGGTAAAGCTGGCCCTCATATTCATAGCCGGTACATATCTTTATTTCATCCAGCCCTGAAAGAACATCAAGTTTTGTAAGCGCAATGTTGTCTATGGAGTTGAGCATTATTGAATATCTGAGTATTGGTATATCGAGCCAGCCGCATCTCCTGGGCCTGCCGGTTGTTGTGCCGTATTCATGGCCCCTTTCCCTTAGAAAATCGCCCGTGCCCTCATTTACTTCTGTAGGGAATGGTCCGGAACCCACCCTGGTGGTATATGCTTTGGCCACACCAATAATTTCGCTTATTTTTTTTGGCCCCACTCCTGCACCTGTGCAGGCTCCTCCTGCAATTGTCGGTGAAGATGTCACAAAAGGATAAGTGCCGTGGTCTATATCAAGCAGTGTGCCCTGTGCGCCTTCAAATAATACAAGTTTGCCTGAATCGAGGTAGTTGTTTACCAGAAATGAAGTGTCAGTAATATATTTGCCGATTATGTTTACATATCCTTTATAATTTTCAAATATTTCTTCCATTTCCAGGGGCTCCAGGCCATATACATTTTTAATTATCAGGTTTTTTAATTTGAGCGATTCTTCAAGTTTGGTCCTGAAAATCTTAAGGTCCAGCAGGTCCTGTACCCTGATACCTGAACGGTATGCTTTGTCAGCATAAACAGGTCCTATACCTTTATGGGTAGTACCTATCTTGGATTTTCCAAGGCTTTGTTCCCCGGCTTTGTCAAGAACGATATGGTAAGGCATTACAAGGTGCGCATTTCCGCTTATCCTTAAATTATCAGTTTTTATTTTCTTTTGTGCGAGCTTTTCAAGCTCTTCTATCAGCACCCCCGGGTTTACAACAACGCCATTGCCTATTACACAAAGCGTTTGCGGGTAAAGAATGCCAGAAGGTATATGATGGAGCCTGAACTCTTCATTTCCGGCAATCACAGTATGGCCCGCATTATTACCTCCCTGAAACCTTATTACCATGTCCATGTTTGCCGCCAGAAGATCAGTTATTCTTCCTTTTCCTTCATCTCCCCATTGTGTCCCCAGTAAAATTATACCTGGCATATATAAAACACCCCTATCCTATTGCAGTAATAATGTAGAAGTATTAGACTGCATATTTCCTTTTATGTTTATAAATAATTTTTTTAAAATTTGAAATAATGATTTTTAAAAAATTTCTTTTTTAATCTTTTATATTATTTTATATTCCTACTCCGGTTCCTCATCCTGGGATTTTGCAGCGTTTGTAAATAATGTATATTCCTTGAAAAATTTAAGTTTTATTGTACCTGTTGGACCGTTTCTGTGCTTGGCAATGTTAATTTCTGCAGTACCGGCTTCTGAACTGGTTTCATCATAATAGTCATCCCTGTATATAAACATTACAAGGTCAGCATCCTGTTCAATGGCTCCTGATTCCCTCAGGTCCGCAAGCATCGGCCTTTTCCTGTCCCTTTTTTCAACTTCCCTGGAAAGCTGCGATATCGCTATTACAGGGACCTTGAGCTCTTTTGCAATACTTTTTAAGTTTCTTGATATTTCTGTTATTTCAAGGACCCTGTTTTCCCTGTAATCATTTCCTGATTGCATCAATTGAAGATAATCAACGATTATAAGTTTGATTCCATAAGTGCTCGCAAGCATCCTGGCCCTTGAGCGCAGGTCCATAACTGTCAAAAAAGCTGCATCATCAATATATATCTTGCATTCAGCCAGATTTTCTATTGCCCTTGCCAGCTTCGGCCATTCATCATCCCTCAAGTTACCTGACCTTAACCTTTGAAGGTCTATCCTGGACTCTGAACACATAAGCCTCTGTGCAATCTGGTCCTTTGACATCTCAAGCGAAAATATCGCTACAGGAAGCTTTTCGACCATTGCAGCATTTCTTGCAATTGTCAGGCCGAAAGAAGTTTTGCCCATGCCAGGGCGCGATGCAATAATTATCAGGTCAGATTCCTGCAGGCCGGATGTCTTTTTATCCAGGTCGATAAACCCGGTGGATATTCCGGTGATCCTTGATTTTTTCTCATAAAGGTTTGCGACCTGTTCATATACTTCGGAAAGCACATCTTTAATAACGGAAAATTTTCCGCCTTTTATATCATTGTTCAGGTCCTGGTATATGGAAAAAATGAGTTGCTGCGCCCTGTCAACTGTAAGGTAGAGGTCCTCCGGAATCTCATAGCCCATAACTGCTATTTCAGTTGCAGCGTATATCAGTTTTCGCAAAACTGCATTATGCTTTACAATCCTTGCATAATGTTCCGCATTTGCTGCAAGCGGCATATTGCTGACGAGTGAATGCAGGTATGTGTTGTCGCCGGTTTCTTCCAGCAGGCCCTTCTTTTGAAGATAGTCGGCAAGCGTTATTGTATCAACCGGCTCACCTGCCGCAAAAAGCTCTTTTATGCTTCGGTATATCTCCTGGTTTGCTTTGCGGTAAAAATCTTCTTCGGATAAGATTCCTGTTATAGTCACCACTGCTTCCCTTGATATAAGCATTGAGCCAAGGGCGGATTCTTCTGCTTCAAGATTATACGGCGGAACCCTGTCCAGCTTGCTTGTATCAAGTGGAGCGGTACGTGAAGTCTTTTTTAACTGGTTCTGCATATTGAAAGAATAATATTGACTATCTATTAATTTTATAACTTCTGCGGAAATTATATAACAGTATTTTTAAATTACACTTCCTCAGGCATTTCTTCAGTTTCAGCTTCTTTTTGAACTTCCTGGACAACAACATCATCGCTTGTTACTTCAAGCTTGATTGCTGCTTTTATTTCCTTGTAAAGGCGGGCAATGACTTCATAGCTGCCGACTTCCTTGATATGGTCCTCAAGGTCTATTTTCTTTTTGTCAAGCTCGACTTTTTTAAGTTCAAGAATTTTCTCAGCTATATCCTTGGTGGTGATAGAGCCATAGAGTTTGCCCTCAGGGCTGGAATTTACTTTTATATTAATTGTCATACCGTCTATTATTGCAGCTATATTTTTAGCTTCCTCTATGCTCTTAGCTTCTTTTTTTATAAGTGATTTTTTTACGATTTCCATCTGGTTCAGGTTTCCCTGTGTGGCAACCAGTGCAATATTGTTTGGAATCAGGAAATTTTTCGCAAAACCATCCTTAACATTTATTACATCTCCGGCATTGCCTAATTTTTCATAATCTCTTGTAAGTATAACTTTCAAAATATCCTCCTTTTTATTGACTCCTGTTTAGTTTCCTGAAATTTGCCCATATATCTATAAGCCCCAAAACAGGTAAAATTATTAAAAAACCAAAAAACAAAAAAATAATTATAACTATAAAAATCCTGACAGGGTTCCTGACTTTAAAACGCTCCAGAAGCCCCCATAAAACTGAAATGCCAAGTACCAGATACAGCACGCCGAATATAATAAGCAGGTTGTATCC
>CAZGTW010000002.1:40824-47336 GCA_964528815.1 uncultured Actinomycetota bacterium
AGTATTATTATCCCTGCTATTGCACATATTGCAGCGTCCCTGTACCTGTTCAAAGATAGAAGCAGGGCAGCAGGTACCGGAAGGAACGCAAGCCCGGCAAATCCGGCAAAAGGCAGAAAGGCAAGAAAAGCCATTGCTGCAACAGTAAAAAGAATCATCAAAGCAAGATTTGCCTTCCCCGGGCTATTATTATTGATATTTTCAAAGGACTCAAAAGACATGACAGCCTTTATTCTTGAATATTTCTATCTTCGGAAATAGGGCATGAGCGCTACTTCCCTTGATCTTTTTATTGCATCTGCAATCATCTTCTGGTGCTGGACGCAGTTTCCTGTCGATCTTTTTGGCCTTATTTTGCCTTTATCGGAAATGAATTTTTTCAGCACTGCAACATTTTTGTAATCTATATAATTGACATTTTCCTTGCAAAAATAGCAATATCTTTTCCTTTGCCTTAAATTCATTGCAGATGAACTGGAAGGTGAACTCTTCCTTTCAGTTTCTTTTTCCCTGTTTGTTCTTTTACCCAACTTAAAACTCCTTTTTACAGATGGATTGAATCTTTTTTATAATTTAAAATGGTATGTCATCGCTTGTAAAATCAATATCTTCATCTATTGGTTCTTCCCTGCCTGGCCCCTGCCCCATCATCGGCATTTCGGACCTGGGGTTCCTGTCAATTTTACAGGTAGCAAATTCAAGGCTTGGCGCAATGACATTGGCAATTATCCTGAATGTTGACCTTTTGGTGCCATCCTTGTCTTCCCAGCTTTCCTGGGAAAGCCTGCCGGTCACCAGTATCCTGTCACCTTTGCCAAGGCTTTCCGCGCAGTTTTCAGCAAGCTTGAACCATGCGACAACATTAAAGAAATCTGCTTCATTTACCCATTCTCCAGAAGCCTTGTTCTGGGTCCTTTTGTTAACTGCTATACCAAAACTTGCAACTGGCGTACCGTTTGGGGTGAACCGAAGCTCAGGATCCCTTGTGAGGTTCCCTACTACAGTAATGTAATTGACTCCAATGGCCATAATACCACCGCTTTCGGCTAAAAGTTGATAATCCCAAAAATTATTTTAGTTTCCCTCACTGGTCTTTACAATGAGGTGCCTGAGGATCTTGTCATTTATTTTATTCAGCCTGTCAAGTTCAGGAAGGATCGTTGTCTCTGAATTAAAATAAATAAGTACGTAGAAGCCATTATCCTGGTGTTTTATTGGATATGCAAGCCTTTTGACTCCCCAGAATTCGGTGTTCTGGACAGCGCCTTTTGATTTCTCAATAACCGATGTTATTTTTGAAACCTCATCATTTACCGAGCTTTCATCCATTTCAGGACCAAAGATCAGCATCATCTCATAGTTCTTCACCAAATTTCCCCCTTTGGACTAAAATTTTTTAAAAATTAGGCCCTGCATACACAGGGCAGAAGGAAAACCAATAGTCACAATATTTAATTTTTTAACTATAAAGTATTCCGAAGGGATAATATAACAATTGATACCAATATGCAATAAAAATTTTACCTGCTGAGCAGCCCTGTCTTGTATTTCAGCTGTCCTTTTTTACTTTACTGTAAATCTCAATTACTTTATCTTCGCTGTCATCATATACAGGCTTTATGTGCCCGGTATAGTTGATGGATGAAATATAGGGAAATCCCCTGTCTATAACAACCACATTTATGGCGCCCTGCCTCTGTATTAACGAGCGCCAGCAATTTGGCGGTATCTGGAGCCAGTTGACTATAAGAGAAAGTATTACCCCGCCATGTGTTATTACTGCAACGCTGCTGCCGTCCGCATTTTCTGCAACTATTTTTTTTATTTCATCATCGGCCCTGGATATAAGGTCGGTAAAACTTTCCCCTTCCGTAGGCGGACTTTTAAAAGGGTCGTTTAGCCATGCCTGGTAGTCGTCATGGTATTTCTCGTTAATCTCTTCAAATTTAAGTCCTTCCCACTTTCCAAAGTTAATTTCCTTAAGTGCATCCCTTATTATTATCTCATGGGACAACCCGTCAGAAATAATTTGGGCAGTTTCAATCGCCCTTTTCATAGGGCTGGAATATATGCTGGAAAACTTTACATTTGAAAGATACTTTTTTGCGCACTGTGCCTGGAGCCTGCCTTCTTCAGTAAGATTTGTGTCCATGGAACCCTGGTACCTTCCCTGGGCATTGCCGTCTGTCTGTCCATGCCTGATTAAAAAAAGTTTTACTCCCATTAATTACCTCAATAATATCTATTTTGAAAAATAATAAGTCACAGCAATTGACGAGTTTACTTCGATTTCCTGCGGAAATACAATAGGTGACATTACCTGATCGGCACCCTTGGCTTCAGTTGCCGCTGCCAGCACCGGGCCCGGATATGATGTGGAACCTTCTGAGATAAAAAGCACCTTTTCAACTTTCAGGCCCATTGCATCGGCTATTGCTTTTGCCTTGCTCTCTGCATCTCTTGCAGCTTTGGCAAGCGCATCATTTTTTGCATTTATTTTTGCAATCTCAGTGAGATCAAATCCTATTGATGATATCGATGACGCACCTGTTTCTGTTGCTGTAGATATGATTTCCCCCAGTTTTTCAAGATCTGTGGTCCTTGCCTGGATAATCGTGGTGGCCCTGTAAGCATATATCTTTGGCGGCTGGTTTTCCTGTGAATAATCATATAAAGGAGACAGGTCATAGCTTATTGTCTGGAGCTTAAGATTGGATGCTTCAATCTTTTCTATTGCATCAGTTACCTGTTTTGTTATCCTGCTGTTTTCATTTACTGCATCCTGTGTTGTGGTCTTTTCAACCATCACTGCCACATCAATAAATCCTTCATCCGGAACAACTTTTACATTGCCCTGCCCGGTAACAGATATTGTATTCTGTATAATATTGCCTCCAGCTTCAGATGTTTCTGTAAGCACCGGAAGTTCCGATGAAAGGCAGCCGGTAAATGAGGCAGTCAAAAATACTGCCACAATAAGTGCCGCTGTTATCATAGAAGTTTTAAATAGCCTTTTCATATTCATAATATATCCTTTCCTTACTTTTACATTTAAGCATTTTTAATATTAAAAAGATATCTTTTTAGTTTCATATGCATATTATGCATATGGATTCTTTGCGCCAAAATACTGCTCTGCTTCCCGGTTGGACTGTTTTATAAATTCCCTTATTGCCTCATTCATCATACAATCATTTTCCTCAATGGTTTTAATAAGGTTTTTTACAAGAAACGTTGTAAAAAATCCTGCATATTTATTATTATTTACCATATTATTGTAACTTTCCAGTACCTCGGGCCTGAACCTGTTTGTATCATAATCAAATGAAGGCGTATTATTTGCGCCAGTAATATATGCTGCAAGGTAATCATAATATTTGCCCGCCATTTCATGATATTTTTCGCTTTCCGGATATCTTATAAGGAAATCCTCCGCATTTAAAAGCCTTACTGAAATTTCATCCCAGGTAATTTTAAGTGCGGCATCTTTTATATAAATTTTATCTGATTCAACAGCTTTAAAAGCGATAGATGCAGCATAATCTTCACTTACGTGACTGCAATAAGGCAGCAGCCTGCTGTAATCAATTACCGCAAACCAGGTGCCCTCAAAATTTGCCAGTTTAAATCCGCCTTCAAAAATCTCATCCAGCAAACTGCTTAGCTCTTCATCCCATATATGGGCAGCCTGCTCCATGTTTATTTCTCCGTTATTTATTTTTCCGTACCCCGCAACAAAGTCATTTAGCTGTTTCTGGAAATCCTGCCCTTCGTCATCCGATAACATTTCTGAATATTTTGCCCGGTAAACTATAAGAAGTTTTTCAACTGAATCTACTGCCCTGCATGCATCTTTTCTTTCAAGTAAGCTTATGTTTCTGTCCAGGAACAACAGTGCATTAAAAGGCGGCACCTGCTGCTTAAGCATTTCATTAATATCTTTTATTATTTTGTCGCCCGGGAGTTTTTCATTGCTGTTTATATCGTTTCCTTCCTGCCCCGTTTCAGGGGCAGCGCCATCGCTTTCGCTGTCGTCTTGAAAGATTTTATTTTCATTATTTTCCTCAAGTTCAGGAATGCCGTTTGCACTTTTACATGAAACCGCCGTAATTGTAAAAAACAGGGCCAGGATAACTGTAAATATTACAACCGGGCCAAAAGAAATATATTTGTTCCTGCGCATTTTTTCCTCCTGTTATATATATTCTTTGGGCCTGTTGAGTATTTAAGGTAAGAATAAAAAAAGGTAAAAAAATAAGTGACCCGCCCTGCATCTTTTTAAAATAAAAGCATGCCTGCAGATCACTTATTTCAGTAATCAATTATTTAAAGCCGGAAATGTATTTATAATCAATAAAAACACATTGCCGTTTTAAAGCTGATTTAGTATCTCCTGAAGCTTCTGTTAGCCGGCCTTTCTTTTTTTGGCCTTGCTTCGTCAACCTTCATATTACGGCCCTCGAATGCGTATCCATCAAGAGCTTCTTTAGCTTTTTCAGCTTCTTCTGCTGTAGCCATTTCAACAAAGCCAAACCCTTTGCTTCCAATCAGATTGACTTCCTTTACCTGGCCATACTGGGAAAACAACTTCTCAAGCTGTTCGTCAGTAACAGAGTAGGTTAAATTGCCTACATATAGTTTGCTACCTTGCATTTACTTACCTCCTTTTATTATGATCTTTCCCTAGCCTTCATAATATTTCGTTTCAAGAGGATGCAAAAGCAACAAACTTACTCTTAATTAAAATATCATTACGCGAAAGAGACAACTAATTATATATTGATTATAAAAATTTTGTCAAATTTTTTATAAATTATTTATAAAGCCTTTATTATAGATTTTTTTATTTTACCTTAATTTTACAATTGAATTAAAATTGGAAGCATCTAAAATTTAACAAGTTGCCTTCCTGATGGTAGAATCTTTATTGTAAAAGGTAAAGACTTAAATATAAATAAAAGAAACATGCATTTATGGTAATACTGCATGTAAAAATATAAAACGTGCAAAGGAAAACAAATATGCAAAACAGATATGAAAACAAATGGCGGTGCAGGCCGCAAAAACACAGTTTTGAAGACGGGCCAAAACTTAAAAAGAATTCCATAAAAAAAGTCCTTGCCGGCCTTTCAGTTATATTTTTTATATTTGCAGTTGCGCTCTTTGTGCAGGGCTGCAGTAATAAGATACCAGTTAAACTTTATTTTGCTGTTTATGAGGATGAAAGCGCATACCTGGAAGCAGAAATAAGAAATATTTCAGATGACGGCAGCCTCTATGCAAATATAATTGAAGAACTTATAAAAGGCCCCGAAAGCGGACAGCTTATGGCCACGCTCCCGCCTGATGCAAAAGTAAATTCTGTGACTGTAAGCGATGGCATTGCAATTGTTGATTTCTCCAGGGAAATAATTACAAGTACGGACATAATACCTCACAGCTCCACAACAGAAATACTTGCTATTTTTTCCATAGTGGATACACTAACAGAATTTAAGGAAATACAAAAAGTAAGAATTACTGTCGAAGGGAAACAAGAAGGTGAATTAAACGGTCTATATATAGAAGATTTCTGGGGCCATGTTGGTATTTATGAAGACTTTGAGAGAAATGAACAGGTAATTGGAACAGGCAATTGATGATAAGCCCGCATCAGGGATAACGGTAAAAGGAAAAATAGGCTGGTTATGCACATACACTCCAGAGGAAATCATCATTGCTTCAGGATTTCAGCACTCAAGGATAACAGGCAATCTTAAGGCATTCAGATCAGAGGGTTATTTTCCAATTAATTTCTGCCCGTTTATAAAATCTTCAATGGAAGACCTGCTTGCTGCTGCTTCAGTTTTTAAAGGCGTTATATTCACAAACTCCTGTGACGGTATGCGCAGGTTCTATGATAACTGCAGAGCTTACATTCCTGATTTGCCGGCCTTTATGCTTGATGTCCCTCACAATAAAAACAGCATTGCAATAGAGCATTTTGTTTCAAGCCTTAAAGAAATGCTTGTTTTCCTTGAAGAAACAGGCGGCAATAAACCCGGGATTGCAGAACTTGAAGATGCGATACGTATTTGCAGTGAAAAAAGGATGCTTTTAAAAAAGCTCTCCAACCGTTTCAGGGACAACCAGGAATCTGTAGGGGTAAGGAATTATTATAATATCCTGGAAAGATCTATGACAGAAGATACATCTGCTTTTATAAAATACCTCAGGGGTTATCTTGACGGTCCCGTGCAGGATTTAAAAAGCAGCAAAGAGTCCGTAATACCAGGTGTAATGGTAATAGGCAATTTTATAAATGAAGACAGGCTATGGGGCATATTTGATGAACTTGAATGCACAATTGCAGCTGAAGATATGTGCAACTCCAGCCGGTACTTTGAAAATATAACGCTGCCTTCAAGCACCGCTGGAATAATAGAGCGATCCGGGGAAAAAGACCCTTTATCTGTATTGCTTACAGATATCGCTGTAAGGCAGCTGTATAAACCGCAATGCATGAGAATGGC
>CAZGTW010000002.1:47436-60643 GCA_964528815.1 uncultured Actinomycetota bacterium
ACAAATATCCGGAATAACCTGGATAAGAAAAATATAAAAAAAATACTTAATGTAATATCATCAGGACCAGTCCTTTCGGCTTATGGGGCCACATTTGCATCAAAGTCAGACAAATACCTGAATATGTACAGCATAAAATCCCTTCAAAGGGCTTACAGCCATAAATACCCGGTTGCATATGGCTCACTGTTTTTACCTTATGAGCTTTTCCATGCACTTGGTATTTCTCCTTTCCTGCCTGAGGTGATAGGAGGTTTTACAGGCGGAATGGGGCTTGCAGACAGGACATTAAAGGAGGCAGCCTCCAGGTGGTACACTCCTGACCTTTGCACCTTTCACAGGAGCGCTTCAGGTGCTGTAGAAATGGGCCTATTTCCTGAACCTGACTTTATCATATGCGCAAATGTTGCCTGTGATGCTGCCCAGAAAACTTTCTATATCGATGCAAAAAAATTTGGAATTGAAGATAAGTACTATCTGATAGATGTTCCAAATAGAAATAGCCCCCAGGCAGTTTCGCTGCTTGCAATGCAGCTTGAGAGCATAAGCACCGATGTCGCTGCCAGGCTTGGGAAAAAAATCGATTTTGATAATTTTTCGTCAGTTATCAATTATTCAAATGAATTCAGGGATTGGGCAATAAAAGTCAATGATTTGCGCAAAGAGCTGCTGTTCTATCCAAAAAACTTTAATGGCCTTAATTTTATATTGCCTTTTCATGGCCTTGCAGGGACAAAAGAAGCTGCAAATCTTTATAAAAACATTTATCTGGAGCTGAAGGAATTCCTTGAGGTGCAAAATGGCATAATTTCAGGCAATAAAAAATATAAGGCCGGAAGTGTTTATAAAGGCAAAAAAATACCTTCTGCACAAAAGCTTAAAGATACGAGGAAAATACTATGGATGCATCTTAAGCCATATTATAAAAATAATCTTTTTACCATGCTTGAAGAAAATAATTATACAATTGTTTTTGAAGAGATAAGCAATGTATACTGGCCGCAACTTGACCCTGAAAAGCCTTTTGAGGCCCTGGCAATCAAGATGCTGTCAAATCCTTTAAATGGAAGCATTGAAAACAGGGTCAATGCAATATTAAAAATGGCTGCAGATTACAGTATAGACGGGGCCATATTATTTGCCCACTGGGGCTGCAGGCACAGCAATGGAGGCGCGAGGATACTAAAGGACAGCCTGAAAAATATTGACATACCATTGCTTATACTGGACGGCGACTGCCTCAACAAAAACAATTCGTCTGAAGGGCAGTTATCGACAAGGCTGCAGGGATTTATTGAAATTGTGGACTGCAGGGTTTAATTTATATTTTTCAATAATTCTGTAATTATTATATGAAAGGTTTGAAATGATTACATGCGGAATAGATGTAGGGTCAGTGTCTGCAGAGGCAGTATTGCTTGACCGCAGTGACGGCAAATTTGAAATATCTGCTTATGTTATTGCACCAACTGGCGGAGACAGCCAGGAGGCAGCTAAAAATGTTTTTGAAAAAGCCCTTTTAAAGTCAGGTTTTTCAAGGGAGATGATAAGCTCCATAGTCGCAACCGGCTACGGCCGCCTTAATATTCCCTTTGCCACTAAAAATATCACAGAAATAAGCTGCCATGCCAGGGGAGTTGTTAACTACTTTTCTGATACCAAGACCGTTATAGATATTGGCGGTCAGGACAGCAAAGTAATAAAACTTGACTCAAAGGGCAACCCCATAGATTTTTTAATGAATGATAAATGTGCAGCAGGCACCGGAAGGTTTTTGGAGGTCATGGCAAAGGCACTTGACATAGAGCTTACAGATTTTGCAGGTATTTTTAATGCGACACATGAAAAAGTTGATATTTCCTCGACCTGCACAGTCTTTGCAGAATCAGAAATAGTATCTCTTATAGGGCATGGCGTTGAAAAAAACAGGATTGTCAAGGGCCTTGTCTACTCAATAACAAACAGGATAATATCGATGGTAGAAAGGATAGGCCTTGAAGAGCCTGTTTGCATGACAGGCGGTGTCGCCAAAAATGCTGCAGTGGTAAAAGCGCTTGAAGAAAGATTAGATATAAAGATAAATGTTCCAGAGGAGCCCCAGATAACAGGTGCGCTTGGGGCGGCTCTGCTGGGATAAAAATCTGTTTTCCAGGGTTTTTCTACTGCTGTTTTTTATAAAAGGCATTAAGCTTTATATATTCATATGTTATGTCATTTGTCAGCACCCTTGCAAACCCGGTGCCGCTATTCATATTTATTACAAACTTTATATGCCGCTCTTTAAGCAGCCTGTTTGCGCCTTCTTCATCGAATTCAACAGACATTCCGTTCTTCATCACATTTATTCCTCCACAGGAAATATCTATCTTTGATGTATCGATACTGCCTTCAAATGAGCCTATTGCTGCTGCTATCCTTCCCCAGTTTATGTCTTCGCCATACATTGCAGATTTGAAAAGAATGGAATTTGCAATTTTTTTCCCTATGCTTCTTGCCTCATTCTTATCACTGGCACCGTTTACTGCGATTTCTATGACTTTAGTTGCACCTTCACCGTCTTCAACGACTTTTATGCAAAGGTCCTCAAGCATTATGTAAAGAGCCTGCTTAAACAAATCAAAAAGCTCTTCATCTTCTTCAGTAATCTCAATTCCGCTTACGCCATTTGCTATAAACAGGGCCATATCATTTGTACTCTGGCACCCGTCTGTAGAAATACAATTAAAAGTCCTGTCAACACAATCAAATAATAATTTATCAAGTAAGCCATGGCTAATTTTTGCATTGGTTGCAATAAATGAAAGAGTCGTTGCCATATTTGGTTCGACCATTACTGAACCCTTGGCTATCCCGCCCATAATAATATCCTTCCCTGCCCGGGATACCTTTAATGCAAATTCCTTGGGATGTTTATCGATTGTCAGTATGGCTTTTGCGGTATTGTGCCCGTTTTCGCTCCCCAGATTCTTTATGCAATGCTGCAGGCCGTATTCTATCTTGTCCAGGGGCAGTTGCCTGCCTATTCTTCCTGTAGAAGAGACCAGTATGTTCTGCTCCGGTATATTCAGGTATCTTGCAGCAAGCTCAACTGTTTTGAGAGCATTTGCCACACCCGGGTCCCCGGTGCATGCATTAGCTATCCCGCTGTTTATAATTATTGCATTAATATTGCGGTTTTTTTCAAGCTGCTTTTTTGAAACCGCCACTGGCGCTGCAGCAAATTTATTTGTAGTAAACACTCCGCTGCAGTCTGTATTACCCGGAACAAAAATAACGCTGAAATCTTCTTTAGCTTTCCTGATACCGCAATGGCAGGAAGATGTAAACACTCCAGGAACAGAGGTTATTGTACCGTGCTCGACCTGCATTATTGAAGGTTTGTTGATATTCATTATTTATCCCTTATTGCGTATTAAATTCTGCATATTATACATATTTATTAAATAATATACAATAATTATTTTTCAGTCTTTTAGCATGGAAAGGATTTTTGCAGCATCGGCAAGTTCCTCTTCCCTGCTTTTCAGCTTGCCGTCCAGTTTTTTTTCAAGCAGCCTGTCAAAGACTTGCTTATAGCCTTTTGAGGGACCGAAACCAAGTGATTTCAGGTCATTTCCTGTTATTTCAAGCTTAATATGCCTGAGCCTTGTCAGATACCTCATTACATTATCATAATAGTCCTTGCCAAAGCAGCTTATTAGAGCCTTCAATTCTTCAGGGGTATTATGAAGCATTTTGTATAGCCCGGAATTTAAATAAACTCTGCTGCCAAGCTCCTGCTTCAATTTGGATATAGACGATATGGAATTTTTAATAACTGCGATGTCCCTGTTTTTAATTTTCATTTCATAGCACCATTTAGCCGCGCTTTCCGGGTTTTTTCCTGAAAGCAGCAAAATCAGGAGCAAGCGCCATGTTTCACATTCGTGCTCCAGATAGGGCGCAAGGCTCTCGCTGCGCTCAAGTACTTTTTTTGACAGTTTTATAAAATCTTCATCAATTAAAGCTTCTACTCCTATTTTTTTTAAAGCTTTAAGTTCAAATAATCTTTCAAGAGCCGCCCATGGCATTTTTTCCTTTAAAATTGAAATCAATTCATCCCTTATCCTTATGCCTGTAAGCTCTTTGACTATATTCATATCTATTGTCGATATCGCAAGCCTTTCAGTAATGCTGTCCATTTTAAAACCCAGCCTCTGTTCAAACCTTACTGCCCTGAATATCCTTGTGGGGTCCTCAATAAAACTTAATTTGTGAAGTATTTTTATTCGTTTTTGTGCAAGGTCCTTTCTGCCGCCAAAGAAATCCATTATTTCCCCAAAATTATTCCTGGAAAGGGAAAGAGCAAGGGTATTTATCGTAAAATCCCTGCGCGCAAGATCCTGCCTGATACTGCCAGGCTCGACGCTGGGAAGAGCTGCGGGCTTTTCATAATATTCTACTCTTGAAGAAGCAATATCTATATGCTGCCCGTTTTCCAGCACAAGGACTGCTGTCCTGAATTTCTCATGGGAATCTAATTTTGCACCAATAGCAGTTGCCAATTTTTGTGCAAATGCAATGCCATCCCCTTCAATAACAATATCTATGTCAAGGTTGGGTATGCCCAGAAGAAGATCCCTGACTACCCCGCCTACAAGAAAGGCTTTCATTTTAAGTTCCCTGGATATATCTGATACTGTCTCAAATATCTGTGTGATGTTTTCTGGAAAAAGGCTGTATAACCTCTCTTTTATTTCATTTGGATTAAAATTATATCCCCTGCCCTCCCTGGTTTTTGGAGGATATTTCAGGTAATTTTTCCCATGCAGAAACCTCAGTACATCCTTCCTTGTCACAATGCCCACGACCTCGCCCTTATACACTACAGGTATCCTCCCTATGCCATTTTCAATCATGAGCCTTTGTATCTCATCAATCGTAGTGGCCGGACCGGTCGTTATTATTCCATGTGACCGGAATCCTTTAACCGGCGCATGCGACAATCCGTGTTTTATGGCCTTATCAATATCTTTTCTCGTTATTATGCCTGAAAGCTTGCCGTCTGCACCGACTATCGGTATGCCGGTATGGCCATATTTTTTTAAGAGTTCGCCTGCCTTTACTATGCTCTCATCTTCCCTGACGGTTCTTATAGGATAAGACATTATATCTTTTGCAAGAACAGGTTTTTTGATATTTTTCCGTAGGGCATCGATTATTTTTTTCTCTATCTGCTCAAATTGCATATCCTTTATTATGGCTGAAGCAGCCTGCGGATGGCCTCCGCCCCCTATTGGTTCAAGGACCTTTGATACATCTACTTTATTACCTTCGCTGCGCCCTACAAGATAAATTTTATCCTTCATTTTTACCCAGCAGAATACAACATCTACATCTTCTACCTGCCCGAGCTTTCTTGTAAGGACCGAAAGACCTTCGACAAACCGTTCTGAAGTTGCATTTGAAAATAATATATCTGTTTCATAAATCGTAATTTTCTTTAAATTAGTAATCAGTTTTTCCAGCAGCCTGTGCTGTTCAGATGTGAGCGAGAGATTTAAAAACCTTGTTATTACAAGATGGTTGGCCCCCTGCTTTTTAAGAAAAGCTGCCGCCTCAAAATCCTTAAATGTCGTACCCGGAAAAGTAAATGAACCTGTATCCTCATATATGCCAAGGGAAAATAAAGTCGCCTCAAGCGGAGTCAGGTTTATTTTCCTTTTTTTTATAATATCAACGATTATTGAGGTTGTCGCGCCAAAGTTCTTTGAAAAATCTGAACCATAGTCAATATCTTCTGATGATTTCTGGTGGTGGTCAAAAATGATGACTTCTGCTTTATGCTGGTCCATTACTTCTTTTAATATGCCGAGCCTTGCAGGTATTTTTGTATCAATCATTATTATGCGTTTTACTGATTTTACATCAATGTCACCGGGTTCTTTCAATGGAGGAAGCTCATCTTCATGAAGTGCAATGAATTTCCTTACATTTGAATTGATCGAGCTTGGCAGTAAGATCTCAGCATCAGGAAAAATCTTCTTTGCTGCTATCATTCCCGCAAAAGAATCAAAATCGGAGCTAACATGGGTAGATATTACTTCCATTGCCTGCCTCAGGAACCAGGACTGTAGTCGCAATATTTTTCATAGCATACTATCTCAGATATTGATTTCCTTCCGCGCTTTGGTGATTCTGCATCAGGGCCAGGATATCCCAGTGGAGTAAGTGCCACAACCCTTATATTTTCAGGAACACCAAGTATTCCTTTAACCAGGTTTTCCTGAAAAGCCCCTATCCAGCATGTTCCCAGGCCTATTTCAGTAGCTGCCAGTATAAGGTGCTCAAGAGCGATTGCAATATCGATAGGATAACTGCTCATGTATCCTCCCATTGTGCCGTATGCTTCCTCTTCATTTGCACAAGCTACAATAATAAGCGGGGCCTGTGCAATAAAGGCCTGGTTTTTACATGCAATTGAGAGGTCGGTTTTTTTGTTCTTTTCCTTTACCACTATTATTTTCCAGGGCTGGAGGTTTTTTGCAGAAGGCGCTTTCCTGAAAGCGTCCAGGACATATTCTATTTTTTCCGGTTCTATTTCCCTGCTGTCATAAGACCTGATGCTGCGCCTGTTTGTTATTATTTCAAGAATATTGTTGAATTTGCGCATTATAACTCTTCTCCGCTTCAGTTGATAGATTTTTATTTTACTGGATTTCCCGGTATGGGCATTTATTATAAAGCCTGCGTAAGCTGTTTTTTAAAAGGCCTTTTTTCACATAGTTATTTATATTTATATTATAAACACAATTTCCGACACGATGTCAAATCACAAAAATCTTATATTCATTACTGGCTTGCATATTATAATCACTTGAGGTAAAGGTCCCTGTAAAAACCGGACAGCACTCCTGTAATGATGCCCGGGGCGCTGCCTTCATTTATATTGTAGCAGTCTATTTTTGATACCGGCATAATCCCCATGATTGAACTCGTAATAAAAACTTCATCTGCTTCAAGAAAATTATAATAGTGAAGCCTCTTTTCGCAATATGGGATTTTATGTTCTCTGCAAAGCTCAAGCACTGTTTTTCTTGTAATGCCCGGAAGTATATCCTGGCTCAAAGGGGTGGTAAAGACCTTATTTGCTTTTACTGCAAATATATTTGATGATGCACCTTCAAGTACAACTTTATCCCTGGTTAAAAAAATTGCTTCCTGCGCCTGGTTGGCATATGCTTCATTCTTTGCATAAATGTTTTCAAAATAACTCAGAAGCTTATGCCTGTGAAGTTCATTTCCTGCTGCATTCCTTTTTATTGAGCTCGAAAAAACTGCGATGCCCTTTTCATAAAATATTTCCGGGTAGGGTTTTAGCTTATTTGCGATTATTAAAAGGGAGGGTCTTATTTTATAGCTGAAATGAAACCTGTTTTCATAGCTGTTCCTGGTAACAATTATCTTAATATAGGCCTGGCATTTATCCAGCCTGTTAACCCTGAGGAGCCCGTATACTGATTTTATGACGTCTTTGGCACTGAAATCAGGATTATATCCAAGAGCCTGCATTGAAGCGAAAAGCCGGCCGACATGCATCCCTATTGAAAATATATAACCATTATGGCTTTTAAAAGTCTCATATAAACCGTCGCCATACAAAAATCCTGCATCATTAACCGGTATGGATGCTGCTCTGGACCTGCGATATCTGCCATTTACAAATATAAATTGTCCCATGATTAATATATTACACTTTATATTACTTTTTTAATCAACAGGAGTTTTTTTACTGAAAAACTCCAGGGTATCTTTCAGTGCGGAGCCCTTATCAAGAGTTTCCTGGTACTCGCTTTCAGGTTCAGAATCTTCCACTATACCTCCTCCGACATTATAATAAAAATGCCCGTCTTTTATTATAAAGGTCCTTATTACAATGTTAAGATCCATTACCGGTCCCGCCCCTATATAACCAAGCGCACCTGTGTATATATTTCTTGCCACATTTTCCAGTTCATCAATTATTTCCATAGCCCTTATTTTAGGTGCCCCCGTAATTGAGCCACCAGGGAAAGTTGCCCTGAGTATATCTGCAATATCATGCCCCTTTCTTACCTGTCCGGTTACCGTGGAAACAAGGTGGAAAACCCTTGCATATTTTTCAACTGCGGCATGCTCCTTTACCCTGACAGTCCCATAACGGCAAAATCTTCCAAGGTCATTTCTTTCAAGGTCAACAATCATATTAAGTTCTGCCCTGTCCTTTATGCTTTTTAAAAGCTCTTCCGCATTTTTTCTATCACTGTATGGATCCGTGCCCCTTGGCCTTGTGCCTTTTATTGGCCTTGTTTCTATAGTCCTGTTTTTGAGCTTTAAAAACCTTTCCGGAGAGGAACTGCCTACGCAAAGCTTTGGAAACTTAAGGAACGCACAAAATGGCGCAGGATTTTTAATCCTCAATATGTAATAAAGGTCCCATGGAGAAACATCCAGCCTGCAATCAAACCTCTGGGTCATGTTGACCTGGTATATTTCTCCATCATGTATATATTTCTTTGCTTTTTTTACAGCTTCAATGTATTCATGTTTTTCAAAATTTGACTTAAGGTCAAAACCATCTGCCGGCTTGAGAAGGTACTTATTCTTTATGTGTTTTTGCAGATCCGGAGGATTTTTTCCTGCTTCAGCTTCAATGAAAGCTGATATCGTCCCGCTTTCAAAAATTGCCTTATCTGCGGCATCTTTTGAAATATTTCCGCTATACCCGTTTTTTGTTTTTTCCATTCTTATGTAGAATAATTTACCTGTTTTGTGGCAGAATGCCAGAAGCTTACTGTAATAAACCAGATAATATACAGGTATATCTATGTCCCTTGAAGCATTTGAAGGTAGAGCCTCAATGAAATTTTTAAGGTCATAAGAAAAATACCCGATAAAGCCCCCTGTAAAATCCGGTAAATAAGGGGTTTTGGAATTTGTAACATTGATTACTTTATACCCATGGCCGCTGCTCCTGCCGGTTTTTCCCAGAAGGTATTTTTCTGTTTTATTTTCCAGTCTTTCAGCAAAAATTTTACGAAGGTAAGCCATGGGACTTCCTTCTTCTGTTAATATGACTTTTTTTAAAGCATTATGCTGTTTACCGGCTTCGGCCGCTTTTTCTGATTTATTGCTTTTAAAATCTGACATTATATTGCTGCCATTGCTGCCATATATTGTAAAATCCGGCTCCCAGGCAAGGTATGAAAACCTGGAATATTTATCTGGTACAAGGCTGCTGTCAAGAAAACTTAAATACTCATTCTTAACTGAAGATGCCAGGCTGTAAAACAGATCCTGCATCGGAACTTTCAAACTTAATTCTGTTATAGTAATTACTGCTGCCATAAAATTGTTATCTTCCTGTAAAATTCCGCAGGATGTCAAACCCGCATTTTGTCAGAAAAGATTCAGGGTGAAACTGCACGCCCTCCAGATTGTATTTTTTGTGCCTGATACCCATTATTATTCCATCTGCTGTCCATGCCGAAACCTCAAAATCTTTGGGAAGGCTCTGTTTTTCTATTATCAGGGAGTGGTATCTTGCCGCTTCAAAGGGATTATCCAATGCCCTGAATATTGTCCCTCCGTCATGGTAGATCATTGAGGTCTTGCCATGAAAAACTATCCCGGAGTTTATTATGTTTGCCCCGAAAACCTGGCCTATGCACTGGTGGCCCAGGCACACTCCAAGTATGGGGACCCTGCCGTAAAAATTCTTTATTACATCGCATGAAATTCCTGCAGACTCCGGCCTTCCGGGACCGGGCGAAATGACAATCTGGGCCGGTGCCATATTTTCAATTTCGCTGATACTTATCCTGTCATTTCGCCTTACCTTTATGTTTTCGCCAAGAATACCAAGATACTGGACCAGGTTAAATGTAAAAGAGTCATAATTATCAATCATCAGGATATCTATTTTTTCCCGGCTGCTTTCCTCTTTATTTTTCATGCTGATATTATATAATCATTTGATAATTTAAATAAAATATTTCATTTTTTATTTATGATTAAAGTAGAAAATCTTACAAAAAAATTTGCCAGCATTACAGCTGTAGACAATGTTTCTTTTAATGTCAGCGAAGGGCAGGTATTCGGTTTTCTCGGTCCAAATGGAGCAGGAAAGACAACTACCATGAGAATGCTTGCAACACTTATAAAACCTACAGAAGGGTCTATTTTTATAAACGGCAAAAATCCTGCGAAAGATGGCGAATATATAAGGTCCATTATAGGAATACTTACAGAAACTCCGGGCATGTATGAAAAAATATCTGCATATGCCAACCTTGATTATTTCAGCAGTTTTTATGAAATCGAAGACATACGGCGAAGGCAAAACATTGAAAAATTCCTGAAGATGTTCGAACTGTGGGACAGGAGAAATGACCTGGTAAGCACTTATTCAAAAGGAATGAAACAAAAGCTTGCACTGGCAAGGGCGCTTGTTCACGAGCCAAAAATACTGTTTCTTGATGAACCCACTGCGGCTCTTGACCCTGAAAGCGCCTTTATGGTCAGGTCATTTATAGAAAAACTTAAAGACGAAAACAAGACAGTATTTTTATGCACCCACAACCTGGAAGAGGCTTCCAACCTCTCAGATGTAGTATGCATAATAAAAAACAGGATAATAAAGGTATCCACACTTGAAGAGCTTCAAAGAGATAAAAAGGGAAGCAACACAGAACTCATCCTGTTAAAAGATGCAGGAAGGTTTGCCGATATCTTAAACAACATGGAACAGGTTTCAAATATAACATCCGGGGGTAACCGCATTGTTTTTTCTGCGCAGGAGCCGGGCAAAAACAACCCCATGATTATCCGGAAATTAGTTGAAAGCGGTGCAGAAATTATTTATGTCAATGAATTAAAAGCAAGCCTTGAAGAAATATACCTGGATCTGATCAGAAACTGATTATCAAAGGCCATTATAATGAAAAACTCATTAAAAATATTTAAAAAAGAAATAAAAGAAGTCCTTAAAAACAAAAGCATATGGCTCCCCATACTTGCAATAAGCATTATGTTTTCTGTGCTTTTCCCGGCCGGCCTTACAATATCAATGGACTCACTTTTAGATGACCCCGAAACTACAAATTTTGTTGCAAGGGTACTTCAGAATACAGGCAATGTGCAGGAAGTTTTCCTGCAGTTTATAATAAAACAGTTCATGATATTTCTGCTTCTTGTCCCGGCTATGCTGCCCAGCCTCATAGCGCCTGCATCGGTTGTGCTGGAAAAAGAAAGCAATACGCTTGAACCGCTGATAGCAACACCAATTAAAACCTGGGAGCTGCTGTTCGGAAAAACTCTTACAAGCATGGTACCGTCTTTTGCGGTTTCATTTATCAACTTCATACTGATTACAGCAGTAGTTGACATACTTGCTTATATAAGGTTCGGGCTTATTCCCCTGCCTACACTGGAATGGTTTATTGTTACTTTTATATTAAGCCCGATAATATCTTTTATTATAACTATGGCAAGTGTGATTATCTCATCGAAATCTACTGATATCAGGTCCGCCCAGGGTATAGGTGCAGTTGTAATCTTCCCGATTTATGCAGTAATAGGCCTTCAGCTTGCCGGATTGTTCCTGCTGAATATTAAGTACCTTCTTATAGGATGCCTGATCCTGCTTGCGGTGTGCCCGCTGGTATTAAAACTTGCAGTAAGGGTTTTCGACCGTGAAAACATACTTACAAGATGGAAAATGAAATAAGTTTTTTTATGGTTTTTTAAGCCTCAGCTGTTTTCAATATCTTTCTGTTCAAGAAGCACTTTTTTAATTATCTCAATCTCTCTCTGTGTAAAATCCCTGGCTTTTTTATAGCCGTCAATTACAGTGTCAATAACTTCAGCGTACTTCTCTTTTGTAATATTTTTTATCTTTTTTGCCTGCTCCTCAGTTTTTTCACTTATCTCGATTATGGCCTTCTTTATTTCGGCCCTCATTTCCTTTCCTGATTTTGGAGCAAAGAGCAAAGCAGCAATTGCGCCTGCTGCTGCGCCAACAAGTAAACCTATTACCGTATACTTAAAAGCATTGCAGCTGTTTGAAGATCCGTTACACATATTTTCCCCTTTCTTAAATGTTCAACCGAAAAAAAATTTCTGATATTATTTATTAAGCTGCGTCAAACATACATATAATTTAATGCAGCATTATTAAGTAAACTGCAATATACTGGCATTATAGCAGAAAATTAAAAAAATTAGACATAAGATGGCACGGGTATTTTAAAATGACATTCCTGTACAGTTATAAGAAAGATTTAAATACTGGCGGTACAATAATGGAATTTGATATATACGGGCTGGCAAATCTTTCCCCTGCCCTGAAAGAAAGATTAAATGCATCGTCAAAACTTTTTGTACTGACTTATAACTCACCCTATATTACCGGTGTTGATGAAAATGATAGGGTCCACTCTGAGATCTTTTTAAATAATATTGAGAGCAAAACATTGATTGTATTACTGCACGGTTTTGCTTCAAATCCTTCATCACTTGGTAATTATTACGGATTTATAGCTGCTTCACTTGAAAACGGATATAACTGCGCATTTTTAAATTTGCCATATCATATTAAAAGGAGCCCTTCTCATGAAAAAAGCGGCTGGAGGCTTATTTATTTTGATGATTTCCAGACACTTGAGTTTTACCACCAGGCGGTTGTAGATACAAGAAAGTTAGTTGATATTGTTTTAGGGGATATTGGCATCAATAAAATAATGCTTTGTGGATTCAGCCTTGGAAGCATGGTATCTGCAATTACTGCAGCTGTCGATAAAAGAATAAGCAAATCAGCGCTTATCTTTGGTGGTGGAAACTGGCATGAAATACACTGGAACAGCATGCTTTCACTCGTTCTTAGGGGAAACTGCATTGAAGAAGGAATAATAACTAAAAAAAAGTGTGCGGATATTTACAGGAATTTTCCAGCTTTCATGGAATGCTTCAAATCTGCAGATACCGGTTCCATAAGCCTTGATGGCGATTTCAGCAGCATACCGGGAAGCAGTGTTACAAAAAAATGTTTTTTATGTGACCCGCTTGCTTTTGCCCATAAACTGGATCCATCCAGGATAATTATGTTTGGCTCAAGGTTTGACCATTACTTCCCAAAAAAGTCATTGCAGCAGTTCCACAAAGAAGCAGGAATGCCACAAATAAAGTGGTT
>CAZGTW010000003.1:0-26796 GCA_964528815.1 uncultured Actinomycetota bacterium
AAGCAAATTTTTATTGGTGCACTAAAGGTGCAGAAGTTCAGGAAAAAGTTACATCAGTGAATATCATTGGGTAAAATAATTTCTATGGTTCGATGTGCAACAGAATAGGGCAGCCAAGGTTGGTTCAGATCTTCACCAAATCTCTTAAATAAAATTCTGATATTAACCTTTGAGATTAATAACGCAATGCGTTAATATGTGTATATGATTATTTCCAGTTCTGTAGAAATAACTGATTATCATTAAGGAGAGGTAGATATGGAAAAACTCAATAATATTACACCAGGTGAAATTCTTTTAGAGGAATTCCTTAAACCACTGAAAATAAGTGCTTACAGGCTGTCCAAGGATACAGGCATGCCTGCAACAAGAGTCTCACAAATCCTTAAGGGAAAAAGAAGGATAACTGCAGATACTGCCTTAAGACTGTCAAGATATTTCGGCAATTCAGCAGAATTCTGGATGGGTATACAGGGTGAGTTTGATTTAAGGGAAGAAATGCAGAAAATTAAATTAGAATTAAGCAGAATACCAAAAGTTTCAGATATTGGCATCTTTCAGAGTTAGTTAAGGCCTGTCTTTTTCTGATACTCGAATTTAAAGTATTTCTATTTTAATAATAATTTTAAAAGTTCTTGCTGCTACAAGCTCTGCCCAGTCAGACTTTTTAGGATATTTTCTCAAGACGTTCAGCGACCCAGACCTTAATAATCGACTGTCTTGGTACACCCAACCTTTTTGCTTCTTTATCCAATAAATCAATCATCCATAATGGAAAATCAACGTTAACTCTTTTTTGATCCTTTCTTGGTCTTTTTAATTTAGCCAAATCAAGGTGTTCTATAATATTTTTATTTTCATCAAATTTCTTATCAAAGTCTTTAGCTTTCATATATATCAATTTCCTCCTTCCTGGATCTTCTGACAGAGATTATTCTTACCTTATTGTTTCTATAAGTTATGATACCCGTCCAGTGTTTTTCTGTAATTTTTCCAATTACAAGCAATCTTGGTTCATCACTTGTTTTAACAGGGATTTCAACAAAATCTAAATCTTCCCACAGCTCTTTTGCTTCATTAAAATCAATACCATGTTTTTGTTTATTTAACTCACTTTTGTTATTATCAAATTCAAATTCCATGATATATTTATTATACCTAATTTATACCTTTTGTAAATACCATTATTAATAAGATTCTAAGGGTACCAATCTTGTACAAAATGAAAAAGCAACAAAATTTTTAGTACTGGCAGCTGTTAGAACAGATGATCAATTGTTAGTACAACAGCAAATAACAGATTTTAAGGTAAAATTATTAAAAGATGATAATCTAAAAAAAATTTTTTCTTCTGCATATACCTTAGATTCATTTCATGCGCAATCTGATTATCCAACAGTTAGAGAAAGGTTTTATAACTTTATAAATACACTAAATATAAAAATTGATGTGATTGTTGTTGAAAAGTTAAAATGTTTTGAACAACTAAAAAGAAGTCCGGGTAAGTTATATGGGGTTATGGCCGGACAATTACTTAAAAATATTTGCCATCAAGCTGTTAAAACAGAAATAATTTTTTCACGCAAAGATAGTAAACTAAAATTACGTCAAGAGTTGGAATTTGAAGTTGAAAGAGTTAGATTAGACTATTTGCAGGCTCATCAAAATCTACAAACGCAATTTATTGTTTCTTACATGCATAATCCTCATTATACTCATGGGGGATTACAAATTGCAGATTATGTTGCATATGCAGTATTTCAGGTATATGAAAACAATAATAGAAAATGGTATGAAATAATTAAAAATAAAATTGGTAAAATTCAAGATATTTGTAATAAAAAATACTTCACTCGGAGCAATCCACTTTAACTATCCACTTAAGGAAGTGTGAACTTCACACGTATCATTAAGTGGACTGCTCAGAATGAAGTATCATCAAAACTGAAATAAAGATAACATATTTTAGAGAATTAGTAAATATACTAAGATTTATATTAAAATTTTTAATAAACAAACCTTAAAATTTTATTTATCTCTTTTACAAACCGGTTCGAAATTTCGTAACTTGGGGCAGCCAATTAATTTTTTTACTTTTTACGTTATTTTTTAACTATACTAACTACTACTAGTACAATTCCAATACCAGTAAGACTTATTGAAATAGGCAGTTCTATAATTTTTAAGGATATCATTACAATACCAGCTATTACCAACGCTATCCCAAAAACGGACAGGAATATTTTTAGTTTACTATTCATAAATTCACCTTCTAATATTAATATACTTTCTAATATACTTAAAGAAAGGTAATAGTTTAAGTTTTATCTTTATCTTTTTTAGATATCTTGTTTGCAAAACTTACCAAAAAAATAAATAACCCAATTGCAACGATAAGTATAGCAATTCCTATTGGTGTGCCCCAACCCAAAATGGATTCCATTTTTTATCCTTTCAATTATTATTTGAAGTTATTACATCTTTATTATAAAAAATTGGGAATAAATAAAAAGATTAATTTACTGGAACTTACAAAATCAAATTTAAGAAAGAAAATAGTGATAGTTTCTTTTTAAATATTATTAGCGAGCCTATAATAATCTTGAAAGGAAAAGAAATAATTGGAAATTGCAAATCCTGATTTTAGTGACTTGATTTCTCAGGGCAGTTTAAAAGAAGAGAAGAAAATAGGCCACGATCAGATTAATAGATTAATAAACAGAGCAAAAAAAGATCTTGAAACTGCAAAGTCTTTACTTGAATCAGACGAAGCAGTCTCAATGACCATGGTATATATTTCTGAAAATTTTTTAACCTTGTAATCTCGTTAATTAAATGTTTCGAAATTTCACTACCCTGGCCAGCCAGCAAATTATCTCCCAATAATTATTCAAAATGAAAGCTGCTTTCATCATCATATGTTAGAAAGCCCTCTTTATCTTCCAGCACCATTTTCAGGCCGTTTACAATAAATGTTTTCATGGTGGCTCCATGATCGTCATTTAATGGGTAATAACGGTATGCCTCTATTCCTTTGTAATTTTTACCTTCAAGCCACTTATGCAAATCTTCTATTTTATATAAATTATCAGGGTTTACCAAATATCCATATACCCGGTAAAGTGTAATTGTCTGATGAGTCAAATTGCCATTTTGTTGCATCCTTTTTTCAAATTCAGGCATCCGGATATCTACAAAATGCTGCTCATCTCCTCCGTCTGCGACTACAAAATTGGCAAACGGGTTGGCATCTTTTTTAGATGGGTCGTACTGTAGAAATGCATAATATGTAAAGTCTCCTCCTGTTGAATGTCCCATCAATGTGCTTTTGGAAGTATCAGCTTTATAGATTTTTTGTATATCCGGCACTAGTTTTTCAGATAAAAACCTGTAAAAATCAGGGCCATTGGCTACTTCTCTGAATTGGGGGTCTTCCTTAAAAGTATAATCCCTCCATCTTCCCTGGCCGAATTTAGCAAGATATGAATTATAATACCCATATCCGATTCCTACCAGAATAGCCCCCTTGTCAGGATTTTTCTCTATCATCTCCGAAAGATAACCTGCTGCTGCTTTAAACAGCGAATCGCCATCAAGCAGATATATGATAGGGTATTTTTTACCGGCATCATAATTTTTGGGAAGAAATATTTTTAATTTAACATTTTGATTTATCCCATAATCATTTACTATATCTTTCTCTTTAATTGTCATAGACTTGATGGTGCCAATAATTCTCGGGCCCTCCAGTGGCTTGAATAATATTGCAACAACGGCCAAACCTGCCATTGCCACTATTACAATGCAGGAAGATATAATAATACAGATTTTCTTTGCTTTTCTTGTCATTTATTTATTTCCCTGTTATTTAATGATTTTTAATTAAAACTAAAACCATTCTAAAAATATGGGGTTTATTCTAACATTTTTAATACTAAATAATAAGGATATCTATTTAAGTAAGTTTTATATTTATGGATTGTTTATTTTGAAATGTTATGAATTTTAAATATTCTAATTCCTTTAGGAACCGGTTTGAAGGGGGTTTTCTTTATTTCTTTTTTATAGTAACTTTTACAATATAAAAAAATAATACCATTTTTTTATTTCCTCATATTTTTTTAAACAGAGTTAAAGGATAAAAATGTTATCCAGGCTAAAAAAAATATCTCAGGAGACAATACTTACCATAGGCCCTATCATTTTGATTGTTACAATTCTTCAGTTTGCAATAATTAAAATGCCATGGATAGTGTTTTATAAATTCCTTATCGGCTCTGTCATGGTAATGATTGGCCTGTCACTTTTACTGCAGGGGTTAAAATTTGGCCTTCTTCCTGTCGGAGAAATGATAGGCTCAGCATTATCCAAAAAAGGCTCAGTAAGTCTTTTATTGTTTTTAGGATTTTTAATCGGGTTTGCGGTTACAATTGCCGAGCCTGATGTTATTGTCCTGTCCTCACATGTAGATATTGCTTCAGGCGGAGCAGTTGATAAAACAGTCTTAATAATGATGATAGGGATCGGTGTGGGCTTTTTTATTCTTATTTCATTTTTGAGGGTTATCCTGAAAGTTCCAATCATTTATATTCTTATAGGTGGTTATCTTACAATACTTGTGCTTTCCTTTTTTTCTAACCCGAATTACATTCCTGTAGGTTTTGACGCAGGTGGAGTCACAACAGGGCCCGTTACAGTTCCATTTATACTTGCACTTGGACTTGGCTTTACATATGTGCTGGGAATAAAAAATACATCTGACAGCTTTGGCCTTATTGGTCTTGCTTCAATAGGCCCTATTATAACAGTGCTTATTTTGGGAGTCATTTACAGATGAGTGAAATATTTATTGCACAGGATTTTTTACATTTAGTGCTTCAGACACTTCAGGCGCTGGCGCCAATATTTATCATATTCATTTTTTTTCAGATATTTGTCTTTAAAATGCCAAGATCTGCATTTTTGAACATACTAAAGGGATTTCTTATGGCATTTGCGGGCCTTGTGATATTTCTTTATGGAGTTCAAATTGGTTTTATGCCGGCAGGAAAAATCATAGGGGAAACAATCGGGGCCAACCCCCATAGATGGATTCTTATCCCGATTGGATTTTTACTTGGCTTTGTTGTGACAATAGTTGAACCTGCTGTAAGAATACTATGTAAGCAGGTTGAAGACTTCACTACAGGTTACATAAGGGAAAAAACAATGCTTTATACCCTTTCCATAGGGGTTGCAGCAGCAGTTGCCCTTGCCATGGCAAAAACAGTATTTGGACTATCTCTTGTCTATATTCTAATACCGGGTTATCTTATTGCTTTTATTCTGGCATTTATTGCAGGACCGACTTTTACATCGCTCGCATTTGACTCAGGAGGAGTTGCGACCGGACCGATGACTGTTACTTTTATTCTATCAATATCAATTGGGGCTGCTACAATTATGGAAGGCAGGGACACAATACTTCATGGTTTTGGACTCGTTTCAATTGTTGCTCTTGCTCCAATAATTGCATTGCTTATTTTTGGCATAATCTATCAGAAAAAGGGAGGAAATCTTGAAAGATGAAAATGATTCATGCGGACAGTATACTGTTTTTGAAAATGCCCATGATTTAATAGCAGTAATAGTAAAAAAAGGGCTTTCTGAAAAAGTTCTGGACTTTGCTAAAAGAGCAGGTGCCGAAGGGGGTACAATACTCTATGGCCGCGGCACCGGGATACATGAGAAAGCAAAGCTTCTTGGTATCCCGATTGAGCCCGAAAAGGAAATTATCCTTATAGTGATAGATAAGAAAAAAACAAAGACAGTGCTTGACTCTATAGTGACTTCTGTAAACTTAAATAAACCCGGCGTTGGAATTGCTTTTGTAGTTGAGCTTTCTAAAGTATTGGGTATATGCCACGGGCTTGATTATGAACAGGTTTAGTATTTATAAAGCACAATTAGCTATTATTGCTTATAGTCAAGTTCAAATTTAAGCGCGCTTTCTCCAGCTTCAGCAAATTTGATTGTCAAAGATTGTCCATCCTCACTTACAAAGTAAAAAACCTGGTCAGAGCCCTGGGTTATTGACTCTTTGCCCTGGTCCCATTCCCACGGGAATCCTCCGCCAACTTCTTTACGGGCATTTGTATAAAAATTGTTTATTCCCACCATGTCATATGTGCAATATCCTGAAGCAAGCATGCTATTTTCAGTACGCTCATAACTGGTAACTTTCATTTCAGCATGTAATGGAACAGATTTTGGCCAGTCTGCTGGAATACTGTAAAAATCAAACAGGACTTCTTCATCAGTAATACTTGCAGATTCCGGTGCTCCAGTTTCTTCTGCCTGCAACTCCTGTTCAGTTTCCCCTGCAGTTTCCTGCTGTACCGCTGATGTGGTTTCTGCAGCTGCAGTTGTTTTTCCTGAAGAACATCCGGCCAGAAATGCAGTAATTAAGAAAAGTGCCAGTATTAACGCCGTCATCATCTTTTTTTGCATAACAAACTCCTCACTCTTTTTTGTAAATAAAAATCTTCGATTTCCAAAAAATCTTTACTTCATAATTGTTATTAAATAGCATATTATACTATATAAAATATTTATGAACACATAAATTTCAGGGAGGGATTGAATTATATGGAAAATATAACTGACAATCAACTGATGGTTTGCAAAGCATGCGGATATAAAATAAAATCCGGAAACTTAAAAACTGTGTGCCCTGCATGTGGAGTCGATAAAAAGTTCTTTGTGCCTTTTACTGACAATATTTCACCAGTCAGAAGAACTGTCCTTGAACTGCATCTGCATCCTGTTGTGGTCCACTTCTCAGTTGCTATTTCAATTATTTTATTTCTTACAATACTGGTATCATTTTTTACTGGAGGTAAAGTCGGAGAAGCTTTAAAGGGTACTTCTGTTGTCATATCAATTGCTCTTCCTTTTTTTGTAGCAGCTGGTCTGGTTTCAGGAATTATTGATGGCATTGCCAGATTCAAAAAAGTCAAAAGGCCTGCACTTCTAAAAAAGATTTATTTAAGCATCGGATTTTTAATTTTCAGTGTAGCGGTACCGGTAATATTGCAGCTTCTTTCTTTTGATGTCTTATATATCAAAGTTGTCCTGCTTATCCTGTGTTTTTTCTCTGCCATATTTGGCACTATTCTTGGAAAGCTTGGGGGGCATCTTACTGAAGCTATCCTGCCTGGAAAATAAAACTTGCCTGCAAGCCGAACATTTTTTGCTTATAGCATATTATTTAATTTAAAAAGTTCATAACCCTGTCCCCTGAGGCCGCTTATGATTTGGGGAAGAGCATCTACTGTCTTATAACCTCCAACATGCATCAGGACTATGCATCCGTCTGAAGCATTATCCAGCACTCTTTTAATAATATATTCCTTAGTGATTTCAACGCCGTTTAACTCTTCGGCCCAGTCATGGCTGTCCACGGTCCACATCACAGTGATATCATAGCCTTCTGATTTTAAAATCCTCAGCACTCTGTCATCGTATTCACCATATGGCGGCCTGAAAAGTTTCGGCACATATCCCGTCTCTTCAAATATTATATCTGTAGCCCCGCGTATCTCATTTTCTATTTCCGGTTCAGTCATTTCTGCCATGTGGCCGTGGTTTAATGAATGGTTCTCAAGGGCATGGCCACGGTTGACAATCTCTTTTGCTAGTTCAGGATGATCCTTTACCCACATCCCGCGCACAAAAAATGTTGAGCTCACCCCATAATCATCAAGTATATCCAGCATTGTTTCTGTATTTTCAAATTCCCAGCCGGAATCAAAGGTCAGCGCTATCCTGTTTGAGCCAGTAATTGCACCGGAATAGATTACTGTTGAGGTATCTGCAGAAGTTTCTATTGTAAATTGTTCCTGCACACTTTCAGTAATGGGTGTTTCCTGTTCAGTTGTCTGCACGGCTGTAGTTTCTTCAATAATTGCTTCAGTGGTTTTTACTGTTGCGGCTGTTTCGGGCTCAACATCAACCCTGCACATATTGCATATTGCAGCACTGCCAGTAAAAAATACCAGCATAATTACGGCAACTGGCAGAAAAAGTTTGTTTTTTGTTTTCTTTATCATGGTGGAGGCGGCGGGAATTGAACCCGCGTCCGAAAATATTGCCACAAGGACTTCTACAAGCTTAGTCCATATTCAGTTTTCGCTTTTTACAACCATATGGACACGGTCATAAAAAGCTATGCTGTTTAAGTTTCCCTTATTGCAGTCACAGCCGGGCTGCCGTAAAGTATCCTGCTATCGGCGCCTGTCAAAAAGTGCAGGAAACTTTTTGCAGACGTAGCAGCTTAGTTTATTAGGCTGCTAAAGCTAACTCTGAATCATTAGCATTTATGTTTAGCCCAGTTTTTACAAGTTCTGGAACTTGACTTGCCATCCAAGCTCAACCTATTCCCGTCGAAACCTGTCGCCCCCTTAAAAGAAATGCAGCTTTCTTTAAAGGCGATTATATTATACTAGTAATTAAAAAAAAGAAAATATCCCATGCTATTTATTTCTGTATTGCCTGTTCCTGTTTTTTAAAGCCCGCTTTATTTCAAGCTCTGATTCCTTTTTTTCAAGGTCCTGTCTTTTATCGCTTTTTAACTTGCCTTTGGCAGTTGCGAGCTCGATTTTAACAAGCCCCCTGTCCAAATATACAGAAATCGGCACAAGGGTGATGCTTTTATCCTTGAGCTTTGAGATTATTCTGTCTATTTCCCGCCTGTGAAGAAGGAGTTTCCTGACCCTGGTTGGATTTATTTCTTCTGTCCTGCTGTTTGCATATGGGGATATATGCATATTAAAAACAAGCACCTCGCCATTTTTTATTCTTGCAAAACTGTCTTTGAGGTTTACCCTGTGCTCGCGTATTGATTTTACTTCACAGCCAATAAGTGCAATACCTGCTTCATACCTGTCCAGGATAAAGAAATCATGGAAAGCTTTTTTGTTCTGGGAAACCAGTATCTTTTCCTGTTTTTTTTTACTTTCCGCCATCTGTATCACCTGCTATTTCTTTTCAAGCTCTTCTATTGCCCTGTTAAGCTGCAGATCCTCAGTATCTTCAGCTTTCAGTTCCACTTTTATATCAGGCTCTATGCCGGTGCCATCTATAGTGGCACCTGAGGGAAGGTAATACTTTGCAGTTGTAAATTTTATCCCGGAACCATCAGGAAGCTCATTTAAAATCTGTACGGTGCCTTTTCCATAACTTTTTTCTCCAATTAAAGTTGCCCTGCCAAGGTCCCTGAATGCCCCGGCAGCAAGCTCTGCTGCACTTGCAGAATATCCGTTAATAAGCACCACCATGGGAATGGAAGTATAGATGCCGCTTTTTGCCTTGAACTCTTCAAAGTTGTCTTTATTATCTGATCTTCCCCTTACTGTGACTATTGTTCCGCTGTCAAGAAATATGTCACAAAGCTGAACCGCGTCATCAAGCGTGCCGCCCAGATTGTTCCTGAGATCAAGAATTACTCCGCTTGTATCATCATTTATGACATCTTTCAGTTTTTCTTCCAGTTTGATTGCACCGCTGTCCTGGAAATCAATGTACTGTATATAGAGGATATTATTTTCAAGAGTCTCTATAAAGAAATTAGGCACATAGAATCTTTGCCTTTTTATTGTAAAATCAATGTTTTTATTCTCAGATGGTCTGAAAACCGTAATAACCACTTCTGTTCCTTCCTGGCCCTTTATCATAGCCACAACCTGGTCCAGTGCCATATCTTTGGTTGAAGTGCCGTCAACAGCGCTTATTATGTCCTTTTCCTTTATCCCTTCACGGGAAGCTGGTGTGTTTTCTATTACATTTACAATTATTACCTGCCCGTCTTCATCAACAGTGACCACTACGCCTATCCCGCTCATAGTACCTTTATAGGAATCCATGATCTGTGAATAATCGGCAGGTGAAAAGTAATCGGCATATCTGTCATCAAGGCTTGCAAGCATGCCCTCTATTGCTGCAGAAACAAGTTCACCAATAGTCTTCTTGTTTATTGAATTTGCAAGAATAAAATCTATTGTCTGTGAAATAGAGCTAATAGCAGTATTCTTTTTTTCCCCGGCGACTGCTGTATTTTCGTTATTATTGCCTGAAGCCTGGGTAGTTGCAGCGGTTTTGCCTGTCATCAGTTCCGAAAAGATACTTTCTGCACGGGTGAAGTTAAATCCAAGCAAAAAACCTCCGGCAAAAACCAATACTGCCAGCAAAACACTTACTACTATAATTGCAATTTTCTTTGTCATTTTAATTTATCCCTGCTTGTAAAATATCCGTAAATTCTAATATTTTAATTAAAAAAAATCCATTACTGAAGCCATTCCAGCGGGTTCTGGGCTGCCCCGTTTATCCTTACCTCAAAATGAAGGTGCGGACCGGTGGCCCAGCCAGTTGCACCGACCAGGCCTATGACCTGGCCCCTCTCCACTCTTTGCCCAACAGAAACAAGTATTCTTGAAAGATGGGCATACCATGTTGCAAAACCGCCGCCATGATATACAACTACCGAATAGCCATAACCGCCATCATATCCGGCCTGGATAATATCCCCGCCATCCCCGGCTTTAACAAGAGTGCCGCTTGGTGCCACAATGTCAATTCCTGAATGGAACCTTCGGTATCCGAATATAGGGTGTATCCTGTAGCCAAAACCGGATTTTAAATACCCGGCAACCGGCCACATGAACTTATCGCCGGGCGCATTGCCATATTTATAGCTTTCAAGTATCCTGGTTACTTCTGCTTCCTTTATCTCAAATTCCTTTTCCAGAGCTAGAAGGGCATTCTTATTGGCCCTTGTCTTTGCAAGCAGGCTCGATTTTTCATCATAGATGCCTTCGATTTCACGCTGTTTTTTTTCAGCATCCGACACCAGTTTTTCAATTTCCGCCTTTTTTTGCTTCTGCATATCTCTCAAATCCAGGATTATCTTCTTGATATTAAGGTTTGCGGTCCTTTTATCTTTTATTTCCTGCAGGATCTCCGCATCCTGCGATGCAAGAAGGTTCATCAGTTTTATTCTTGAAACAAATTCTATGAAATCATCAGCCTTAAGCAGTATTTCAAGTATATTTGCGGAACCATTTTTATATATGGAAGCAATGCGCGTATTTAATACAGTGACTTTCCGGTCAAGTTCTTCTTCTATTTTTTTCAGTTCCTGTTCCTGCAGGACCATTTCAATAGTTGACTGGTCTATTGCGCTTTTTGCCTCTGACATCCTGTCATTTAAACCATCAAGCTGGGAAAGGGAAGCAAGCAGCTCGGTTTCAACAGCTTTGACATCTTTAAGTTCAGACGCTTCCTGTTTTTTAACTTCTTCTATTTTTTTCCTGGTATCTTCACGGTCCTTTTTTATCTGGTCGAGCTCTTCTTCAAGAGACTGCCCGTATAAATGGCGCTCAACAACAATAAAATTTGAGCTTATCAATACAGCAGGGATAAGAAGTATTATGAAGATAAAAACAGCTGTTTTTTTTAATTTGAGACAGCCAGGTTTCCTGAAAAAATCTTTAAAGAATAACATATATTTAAAATCCAATTATTTTTTGCCATTATAAAAATCCCGGGCCCAATGCCTATAAAGTTTTTTTACAGTCTATAACAGCTTGTAAATATAATAACCATGCTTTGCTTAAACCCTTATATACCTTTTAAGCGCAAAACTGCTGGAAAGCAAGCCCACAAGGCCCCCGAGGACCACGATACCTGCATAAATATATAATATTACATTATTTGTACCGAGTATTGCCAGTTCCTTTACATGCATGGTATCAACAATTGCTTTCTCTCCCCTTATCAGAAGATAATTGGACATAAAATACAGGAGTATCACAGAAATCAGGCTGCCCACAAAACCTTCAAAAAAACCCTCAAATAAAAAAGGTATCCTTACGAACCAGTTGGTGGCGCCTACAAGTTTCATTACTTCTATTTCTTTTCTCCTGGCGTGAATGGAGAGCCTTATAGTATTAAAAACAAGGACTATTGCAGCAAGCAGCAGCATTATTATTATGAGGAAAGCTATCGAGCCTGCAATTGCAGTTATAGAAAAAAGTTTCTGTACATAATTCTGCCCGTATATTACTTCATCGACACCTTCAATGAAATTGCCGTCTTTATCAACAAAACGCAATGCTATTTGTTCAACTTTTTCAGGACTGGTAAGCTCTATTTCAAATGAAGCTGGAAGCGGATTGCCCTGTATTTCTTTTAGGATTTCACTTCCTTCATTATCCTTTTTGAATTTTTCAAGTGCCTGGTCCTTTGACACATAAGTGACTTCAGCTACCTCGTCCCATCCCTTTATCTCGTTTTCAAGGTAGCCTTTCAGTTCATCCGTGATGTTGTCTTTCAGGTAGACCGCAACCTCAACCTGGCTCTTAATTGAGGTAAGTACACTCTGTACGTCATATACTATAATAAGGAAAAAACCTACTATAAAAAGCGTTATTGCTACTGTTGAAATGGCAGTAAAAAACATCAGGAAATTTCTTTTCATCCCGATGAAAGTCTCTCCAAAGAAATACCTGGGCCTGAAAATCAAATTCCGTACACCCCTCTTTTCTGGTCCCTTATTATCTCTCCTTCCTCAAGCTCTATTACCCTGCGCCTCATGGAATTGACGATATTTTTATCATGTGTCGCCATGGCAACAGTTGTCCCGATAAGATTGATTCTTGATAAAAGCTTCATGATGCCATCAGATGTTACAGGGTCAAGATTGCCTGTGGGCTCATCGGCCAGAAGAATCGGCGGCCTGTTTACAAATGCCCTGGCAATAGAGACCCTCTGCTGCTCCCCTGCAGATAACTGGTGGGGATATGACTGCAATTTATGCTCAAGTCCCACAAGCTTTAGAACCTGCGGTACCTGAAGCTTGATTATATATGTGGGTTTGCCTATTACTTCAAAGGCAAAAGCGACATTTTCAAAAACGGTCTTATTTGGAAGAAGCTTGAAATCCTGGAAAACCGAGCCTATGTTTCGCCTTAGCTGCGGTATCCTGGATTGCTTTAAATTACAGATATTCCTGCCCGCCACAAATACTGCCCCGCCGGAAACAGGTATTTCCCTTATAAGCAGCTTTATCATTGTTGATTTGCCTGAACCGCTGGGGCCCACCAGAAAAACAAACTCGCCTTTTTTTATTGTAAGGCTCACGTTCTTAAGTGCTGCAGTCTTATCTTCGTATATCTTTGTTACGTTTCTGAATTCTATCATGTTCATTTTAACTTATGAGTTTAACCTTTGAGCAGATTTTTTTCAAGGTAGCCTTTTATAAAAATATCTATTCCACCGTTAAGCACAGATTGCACATCTCCGGTCTCTATATCCGTACGGTGGTCCTTGATAAGCTGGTATGGCTGCAGTACATAGCTTCTTATCTGGCTCCCCCAGCCAATATCCTTTTTTTCTCCCCTGACTTTTTCAAGCTCTTCTTCCTTTTTCTTACGCTCAAGCTCATACAGGCGGGATTTCAGTATCTGCATTGCTGTCTGCCTGTTGAGTATCTGGGAGCGCTCATCCTGGCAGGATACGACTGTATTTGTAGGAATATGTGTTATCCTCACAGCAGAGTCTGTTACATTTACATGCTGCCCCCCTGCGCTGGAGGACCTGAATGTGTCTATCCTTAAGTCTTCCTTATTTATCTCAATATCTATTTCATCTTCAAACAGGGGGATAACATCAACCGATGCAAAAGAGGTGTGCCTTCTTTTTGCAGAATCAAAAGGAGATATTCTGACAAGCCTGTGTATGCCCTTTTCGCTTTTTAAAAGACCGTATGCATGCTTTCCCCTGACTGTAAAAGTCACGCTTTTTACTCCGGCTTCTTCGCCCGGCAGGTAGTCTGTGACCCTGTATTTAAAGCGTTTTTCATCAAGCCATTTCCTGTACATCCTGAGAAGCATTTCGGCCCAGTCATGCGACTCTGTGCCCCCTGCGCCAGGGTGTATTGTAACAATTGCAGGATATGAATCATAAGTGTCTGAAAGAATTACATCTTCTTCAAATGAATCAAGCTCTGAAGATATTTGCTTTAAATTGGCCTGGAGCTCCTTCTCAATTGACTCATCTTCTTCACTTTCCAGCAGCTCTATTGCTATTTTTGCATTCTCTATCCTGGAAGACAGTGCGCCAGACCTCCGGGCATCCTGTTTTATTTCATCCATTCTTCTTGTTACTTTTGAAGCCCTGGCTATGTCGCTCCAGAAGCCGTCTGATGAGGCCTGCCTCTCCAGCTCTGCAAGTTCTGCTCCTTTGTTATCAAGGTCAAAGGCAACCCCTTAAAAACCTGAATTTTTCATTTATCCTTGAAAATGTTTCTTTATATTCATCCAAAATCATATGGGACTCCTTTTTTACTGTTTTTCTACTTGCCGCAGCACTTTTTATATTTTTTACCGCTGCCACAGGGGCAGGGATCGTTGCGGCCTATTTTATCCACTTTAACCGGTTCCGGTTTTGAGGCCTTGGAAGAGTCGCTTTCTGCACTGGAAATTACATCCGAAGGTCCCTTTGTTGTTACATCTTTGACTGCCATATCCTTTTCCTCAGTGTTTTCAGGACCCTTGACCACTACCCTGGCATTAAACAAGAGCTTTACTATATCAAGCTTTATTTCCTCAACCAGGCTTTTAAAAAGATTATAGGCTTCATGCTTGTATTCGACCACAGGGTCCCTCTGGCCATAAGCTCGAAGCCCGATGCCTTCCTTGAGGTAATCCATTTCAAGGAGGTGCTCCCTCCACCTGTTGTCATAAACATTAAGCATTACAAGCTTTTCAAGCTTGCGCAGTATTTCTGCTGAAAGCTCATTTTGGCGCTCCTCATAAGCTTTAAGGGCTTCCTGGACTAAAACTTCCTTAAGGTCCTGGCTTTTTACTCTTTCTGACTTTAAAATTTCTTTTACAGCCGGGCTCTTAAGAAGGTTTTTTGCAAAAACACCCTCAAGAAACTTCCCGAACTCATCAAGTTCCCATTCCTCGGAATAAGCTGCGGGATTTATAAACAGGTCCACAATGCTTGCTGTTGAACTTCTTATTGCATCAAGCGCATCTTCTTTAAGGTCATCCTGTGCCAGTATCGAGGCTCTTTTTTTATAGATGACTTCCCTTTGCTTGTTCATGACATCATCATATTCAAGCACGTGTTTCCTTATTTCAAAGTTGCGCGATTCCACCTGTCTCTGTGCATTCTCGATTGATTTATTTATTATGGGATGCTGTATCGGTACATCTTCAGGAAAGTTAAACCTTTCCATTACCCAGCCTATCCTGTCTGAACCAAAAAGCCTCAGCAGGTCATCCCCAAGGCTCAAATAGAACTGGCTGGAGCCGGGGTCGCCCTGCCTTCCGCTTCTTCCACGAAGCTGGTTATCTATCCTTCTTGATTCATGCCTTTCCGTGCCCAGCACATGAAGGCCGCCAAGGTCCACAACGCTTTCGCCAAGGACTATGTCGGTTCCTCTTCCAGCCATATTGGTAGCTATTGTCACAGCATTTTTCCGGCCGGCAAGAGCTATTATTTCAGCTTCTTTTTCATGGTATTTCGCATTGAGCACCTGGTGGGGTATGCCCCGCCTTTTCAGCATGCTGCTCAGCCTTTCAGATTTTTCTATTGAAATGGTGCCGACAAGTACAGGCTGTCCCTTTTCATAACGGCTTACAATATCTTCTACCACAGCTTCGAACTTTGCTTCTTCTGACTTGTATATAAGGTCAGGCATATCTGTCCTTATCATGTTTTTATTTGTCGGCACTACGACTGTTTCCAGTTTATAAATGTGCCTGAATTCCTCGGCTTCTGTAAGTGCAGTACCAGTCATGCCGGAAAGTTTTGAATATAGCCTGAAGTAATTCTGGATAGTTATTGTAGCCAGTGTCTGGTTTTCTTCTTTTATTTTTACATGCTCTTTTGCTTCTATTGCCTGGTGGAGCCCTTCGCTGTAGCGCCTGCCGAACATCAGCCTTCCTGTAAATTCATCGACTATGAGGACTTCCCCGTCTTTTATCATGTAATCGACATCTTTTTTAAACAGGGTCTGCGCCTTTAATGACTGGTTAAGGCAATGGATATAAAGATAATTCCTTGGGTCATAGAGGTTCTCGACCCCGATCATCTTTTCGACCCTTGTAACGCCTTCCTCAGTTACTGCTGCTGTTTTAGCTTTTTCATCGACCTCATAATCCACATCTCTTTCAAGCCTCGGAACAATAGATGAGAATTTTTTATAGAGTTCCGTTGTCTGGTAAGCTACTCCTGAAATAATAAGAGGCGTCCTTGCTTCATCAATTAGGATGCTGTCAACTTCATCCACAATTGCATAATGGTGACCTGTCTGGACCCTGTCCTGCTGCCTTATTACCATATTGTCACGCAGGTAATCAAAACCGAATTCATTGTTTGTCCCGTATACTACATCACAATTATATGCGATAATTTTTTCCGGCGTATTCATGCCGTGCTGTAGAAGACCCACCTTGACTCCCAGCAGGTTATAAACTGGACCCATCCACTGGCTGTCCCTTTTTGCAAGGTAGTCATTTACTGTTACAACATGGGAAGGTTTTCCTGAAAACGAGTTGAGATAAATCGGCAATGTTGCCACAAGTGTCTTACCTTCACCTGTCTTCATTTCAGAAATCTTACCCCCATGAAGCACAATGCCGCCCATTATCTGAACGTCAAAATGCCGCATGTTTATTGTCCTTTTTGCAGTTTCCCTGCATACTGCAAATGCTTCGGGAAGAAGGCTGTCAAGGCTCTCCCCATTTTCATGCCTTTGTTTAAATTCAAAAGTCTTTGAAGCAAGCCCTGCATTTGTTAGGCCAGTTATATTTGCTTCATAGCTGTTTACTTCCCTTACAATATCATCAAATTTTTTCAGTTGCTTGCCAGCACCTATTTTTAATACATTTCCAAGTATGTTTGCCATATATTAACACCCCTGATTAGAAACTCGGTTCAATCAGACCGTAATTCTTATCCTTTCTTTTATAAATTACTGCAGTGTTGCCGGATTCAGAATTTATGAAAACAAAAAAATCATGCCCCAAAAGCTCCATCTGCATGATTGCCTCTTCAGGTGAAGTAGGTTTTATTGTAAAAGTCTTTACTTTTACTATCTGTTTTTTTATTTCTGTGTCTATATCCTGCAAACTTGCAGTTCTGTTACCATTGGCTCTTCTGCCCCTTTGAATAAATTTTGCCCTGTACTTTTTAATCTGTCCCTCAAGCTTATTTGCAACTTTGTCAATAGCCTCAAACATCTCTGAGCCGGAATCTTTTGACCTTATTATCTCTCCCGGGGTAAAAACCGTTACTTCAACAATACTGTTTTTTGCAATTTTAGGATTTTTTTCCCTCGAAAGCTCGACCTCTATTTTGACCACTTTATCGAAATATTTTGCCACCCTGTCTCTTATTTTCTTTTCGGCCCTGTCTTTCAGTTCCTGGTTCAAATCAATGTTTCTGCTTTTGACAACAAAATCCATGCCAGCCTCCTTTTTTATACTTTTAATATTTTATTGATTTTTGTATTCAAGATGCCTTTACAAGCTTTATATTTACGGCCTGCTTTCCCCTTTCGCCATCAATAACCTCAAATTCAACAGCCTGGCCCTTTAATAAAGTTTTAAACCCGCCGGAAATAATATCTCTGTGATGTGCATAGAATTCAACCCCGCCATCAGAACTGATAAATCCAAAACCCTTTTCAGGGCTGAACCATTTTACTTTTCCCTTCCTTTTTTTAATGTCATCAGTCATTTTCCCTAAGCACCTCGCGCAAGAGTAAGCAGGTAAATCCTTTCAGTCCCTGCATTTTTAAGTGTAACGCTAATCTCGTTTAATGTCGAACCTGTAGTAAATACATCATCGATAAGCAGTATATTTTTCCCTGCCGCTTTAAGGCAATCTCTTACTTTGAAAGCGCCTTCAAGATTTGTAATTCTCTGCTCCCGGCCAAGCAATTGCTGGCGCTGTGTTTTTTTAATTTTTAAAATATTATCTGCAAATTGTATCTTTATTTTTTGTGAAAACGACTGTGCAAGCACCTGCATATGGTTCAATTCATGGTAATCGCCTGTACTTTTATCTGTCATATTATAATCAGGTACAGTATCTATATAATCTATTTTTTCATTTTTATAATAAGCCTGGTATGCCTGCTTTAAAAAACCTGCCAGTATTTCCTTAAGGTAATAATACTTTTTGTACTTAAATAAGCTTATCAATTCCGCCATGGTATCCTTATACAAAGAAAAACTTCTTGCCGCATAAAAATGATATTCTTCAATTTCACACAAATTACAAATATTAACTGATGTTATATTTTTGTCAAATGCACAAAAATTTTTGCCGGTAACAGGTTGCATATCACCAAACGGCTTTCCGCACCTGGTGCAGACATTGCTTCCAAGAAAGCTTATCCGGTTATTGCACATATCGCATAAAGGTGACCGGCTCAGCCGGCCACATAAAACACATACCGGTGGCAGGATTATGTCCTTTAAAAAACCGGATATATTGAAATTAGCCTGCATAAAAAATAAGCCGCCTGTCATTTACAGGACTGATATTTAAAGATTTTTATTTTATGACTTCATTTGACATTATTTTTACGCTGGGATGTATTATAATGCCGTCGCCTATTATGCTTTTTGAACCTATTACAGCTTTCTCAAGCACAGAGGCCTTATCTTTTATTTTTGTATTATAGCCTATTATCGCTCCGATAAGAGAAGCATCCTTCCCGATATAACCGCTGCCCCATTTTATGCCCCTGTAGAGAACTGCTCTTTCATCAACAATAGTATTGTCGCCCAATATTATGGGGCCGAACAGTTTTGCCCCCCTTTTAATGGTGCAATTATCGCCTATGCATACAGGCGGAATAATAACCACTTCTTCCTGTATCCTGCAATGCTTTCCGACCCATACTCCATCCCTTATCTGGTTGCCTGGAATATTGAGCTTGACCTTTCCTTCAAGCGCATCGAAATTTCCCTTCTGGTATTCTTCAAGGTTTCCCACATCGTTCCAGTAATGATTGTGCTTGAACCCGTAATAAGTGACACCTTTTTCCAGCAGATCAGGAAACACATTCCTGCCGAAATCATAAAATGTCTTGGGAGGTATATAATCAAATATTTCTTTATTGAATATGTATATTCCGCTGTTTGCCAGATTTGATTTTTCCTCGCCTGAAAGAGGTTTTTCCTGAAAACCGGTTATCTTTTTGTCTTTATCAAGCAGCACCACACCATACTGTGACGGCTCATCTATCTCTGTCAAAACTAGAGTTGCAAGCCCGCCCTTCTGTTTATGGAAATGCATGACTTCTGCAAGGTCAATATCTGTTAAGGCATCGCCGCTCATGACAATAAAAGTATTGCTCTCAAAAAACCCCTCGACATTTTTTACGCCCCCCGCAGTTCCCAGCAAAGCTTCCTCAAAAGAATAGGAAATGCTGAGCCCGAACCTTGAGCCATCGCCAAAATGGTCCCTGATAGCATCGGGAAACCAGTGGAGATTACACACAACATCAGTGAAGCTGTATTTGACCAGAAGCTCTATAATATGCTCCATCACAGGCTTATTTACAATAGGAGCCATTGGCTTTGAAATCAGGTCCGTAAGCGGCCTGAGCCTTGTTCCAAGGCCAGCAGCCATTACCATTGCTTTATTTTCACTCATAGTTGCCTCCTCCCCGGACTCTTGATTAAATGACTTTTTTTATATTTTCAGTAAAAGGCGGATATATTACGCCTTTTTCAGTAATTATTGCAGTTATATTTTCTGCAGGCGTTACATCAAAAGATGGATTTTTAACCTTCATATATTCCGGAATAATAGTTTTTCCAAGTATCTCCCTGACTTCCTTTTCATCACGCAGCTCTATTGGAATTGCGCCGCCATTTTCAGTATTGATATCAATTGTGGACACAGGAGCCGCTATATAAAATGGGACCCCGTAATGCCCGGCAATTACTGATACTGATAATGTCCCTATCTTATTGGCAGTGTCGCCATTTGCTGCTATCCTGTCTGCCCCCACCACAACAATATCCACTTCACCTTTTGAAATAAAATAGCCTGCCATGTTGTCAGATATAATGTAAAATGGAATGCCTTCTTCATGCAGTTCCCATGCAGTCAGCCTTGCGCCCTGAAGGTATGGCCTTGTCTCATCCACCAGCACGTTTTCTACCATTTTTTCTTTATGAAGGCTCCTTATAACTCCAAGAGCGGTCCCGTAACCTGCTGTTGCCAGTGCCCCCGCATTGCAGTGCGTGAGTATTTTAAGTTTTTTATCCGAACCTGAAAAAATAGCAAGCCCGTTTTGCCCGAGACGATAGTTTATTTTTACATCGTCTTTTTCAATCTGCACTGCTTCTGTAACAATTTTTAGAGTAAGGCTTTTTATATCTTTTTTGCCGCCTTCGATATCAAAGTTTATTATTTTTTTCATCCTGTCAAGCGCCCAGAAAAGGTTTACAGCAGTGGGCCTTGTTGCTGCCAGGACATTTACTGCATCCCCCAGATATGCTGTAAAAATACTGTAACCGCTGCCTTTGAATTTTATTGCTGCAAGGGCAACCCCATATGCTGCAGTGACCCCGATTGCAGGTGCGCCCCTGACAACCATATCTCTTATTGCAGCAGCAGTATCCTCAAATGTCATGCAGTTGACATAAATCTGCTCAAAAGGAAGTTTTCTCTGGTCTATTAGTTTGAGGTTATTGCCTTCCCATATAAGAGTCCTGACTTTACTGCCGGTATCAGTACCCATATTTTTATGTCCCCATTTCCCATGCATTAAGATAATCTTCCTGCTCTCTGGTCAGGGTATCGATTTTTATGCCCATGCTTGCCAGTTTTAAAACTGCAATGTTTTTATCGATTTCCTCCGGCACTGCATAGACCTTCTTTCCAAGCTGGCCGTGTTTTTCAAAAATATATTTTACTGAAAGGGCCTGGTTTGCAAAACTCATATCCATAACGCTTGCGGGATGGCCCTCTGCTGCTCCCAGGTTTACAAGCCTTCCCTCGGCCAGGACATTTATTTTCCTTCCGTCTTTCATCTGGTACTGCTCAACAAACGGCCGCACCTTCTTTACCTGTACACAATTTTTCTTTAAATAATTCAGGTCTATCTCTGCATCAAAATGGCCGGAGTTTGCAACTATTGTATTATCCCTGCATACGGAAAGTATATTTTCTCCTATTACATTCAGGTTTCCTGTAACAGAAAGGAATATTTCCCCGACTTTTGCAGCCTGGCTGGAATGCATTACTTCAAAACCGTCCATCTTTGCTTCTATTGCTTTTAGCGGGTCTATCTCAAGAACTATTACCTGAGCGCCCATGCCTCTTGCCCTCATAGCTACTCCCTTTCCGCACCACCCGTAACCCAATACAACGAATTTCCTGCCTGCAAGAAGTATATTTGTCGCCCTGAGGATGCCATCTATTGTGCTCTGGCCTGTTCCATATCTGTTGTCAAAGAAATGTTTTGTCTTGGCTTCATTGACAGCTATTATGGGATATTCAAGGACACCTTTCTGTTCCATTGATTTTAACCTTATGACCCCGGTTGTTGTTTCTTCGGTGCCTCCAAGAATACTGCTTATAAGCTCCCTTCTTTTTGAATGGACACATGTTATAAGGTCCGCGCCATCATCCATGGAAACCTGCGGTTTGCTGTCAAGCACGCTGTTTATGTGCCTGTAATAGGTGTCATTATCCTCGCCCTTTATAGCAAATACAGATATGCCATAGTCTTTTGCAAGTGACGCAGCAACTTCATCCTGGGTGCTGAGCGGATTTGAGGCGCAAAGTGAGACTTTTGCTCCGCCTTCCTTTAATGCAATTGCAAGGTTTGCAGTTTCGCTGGTCACATGAAGGCATGCCCCTACAGTTGTGCCTTCAAGCGGCTTTTTTTTGCCATATTCCTCTATTATACCTTTGAGCACAGGCATATCGGCCTGGGCCCATTCGATTTTTTTCTTTCCTTCAGCAGCCAGATTGATATCTTTTACATCATATCCCATTAATTTTCTCCTTCATATTTAATAACAACTTTTTAAAAAATTTATTTTAATTTAACCAAGCTTTGCAAGTTCAGCCTTTAAAATCGCAATCCTTTCAACAGGTGTGGGATCGACGCCATAAAGCAGTGCAAGATAAACGCTTGCAATATCACCAAGATACATGGTGGAAAGCGCCCTGGCAAGCTTTGACCTGCCCCTCACATTTATTTCTATTACTTTCCCAAGGTTTGAACTGATTATTTTTATTGTGGTATCTATCCTTGTTTTTATCCTGTCGGAAGCTTCAACATCCCTGAAAACGATAAGGACAAATTTTTTTGAGATATCCTTTATGTTCTCCCAGCCCACTGTCTCATTATGGTTAAGTTCAGGAAATTCTGAAAAAAATGCAGGGCATTTGGAGTTTTCATTGAACTCACATTTCCACCTGTATGCGACTGCAGACAGGAACCCGTTTACGCCGTAAATAACCGGCATTCTGCCTTCAAGCTCGACAGCCAGCTTCTTGGCGGGATTTGAATCTGCTGACACCTTCCTGTTATATTTTACTGCATCTTTTTTTATAATACCCAGGGCTTCATCTATTTCATCTCTGGAAATTTTAAAAATACCAATGGCAGAAAGCATAAGATATGCAGAAAAGAAAAGGTAACCTGAGGCGCCCCTTGGCTGGAAACCGCCGGGAACTGCAAGATGGCACTTGTTGTTTGCAGCAGCAATCTCTTTTATTTTACCGCCGGAAGAAATAAATGCTGTTTCGCACCCCCGCTCCAGCGCCTGGTTTACACAGGCAACAGTTTCTTCGGTATCTCCGGAATAGCTGACTGCAAGAACGAGCCATCCCTTTTTTATATAAGCCGGAAGTCCGTAACCCTTTACAACTTCAATTGGTATTTGGCAACTGTCAATTACCAGGCTTTTCACAATATCTCCCGAAAAACCTGAACCGCCCATCCCAAGGATGGCAAGTCCTGTAAATTTTAATGAAGCAAGGTTTTTAAAATCCGTGTTTTTTACAATATCTTCAACCTGTAAAAACTGGGACAGGAAATCCTCCTCCACGCCAAGCATATCCTGTTTATCAAGTTTTTTTATAGCATCCAGATCATCTAATATGCTGCTCATAAATCACCTCTCTTTTGTAAAAGGCCAAAACCGGGTGGCCGACCATGTGGTTTGTATCCGGTTTGACTGTTGTTTAAGCATTATCAAGAATTTTTTTGCCTATATTATGCAGGTATTCAAGTTTTTCATTTGTATTGCTTTCAGCATATATCCTGACAACAGCTTCTGTGCCGGAGGGCCTTATCATTATCCAGCTGCCATCTTTCAATACATATTTATACCCGTCAATAAGAAGCGGTTTTTCTGTTATTTCATTTGCAAGCGGTTCAGGTATCTTTTTTGTAAGCAGCTCATTTAACCTGTCTTTACGCTCATTTTCAATTTCATAATCTGCCCGCCTGTAAACAAAATAACCGAATTCATTGTATATATCTTTTAATATTTCATTTGCAGATTTCTTCTCCCTGCAAAGTATTTCCAGAAGCATGAGAGACATGTATATGCCGTCCCTTTCAGGCATGTAACCATTTATCCATAATCCTCCGCTTTCCTCACCGCCCATAAGCACGCCGCCTTTTAATATTTCTTCGCTTATATATTTGAAACCAACAGGTTTTACAAGCAGGTCCAGCCCATATTTTAAACATATCCTGTCAATAATTGATGATGTTGAAACAGTCTTAATTACTTTTCCTGAAAGTTTTTTTGTTTTTATGAGGTAATCTAAAAGTATTGCAAAAATATGGTGCGAGCTTATAAAATTGCCATTTTCCCCGATTGCGCCTATCCTGTCTCCGTCACCATCAAGGCAGAGCGCAAGCATGGACTTTTTATCCTTTACTGCTTTTATTGCATCTGCAAGATTGTCACCTATTGGTTCCGGGTTTAAGCCCCCAAAAGAAGCATTGAGGCAAGAGTGTATCTCATATACTTTTGAACTGCTCAGGCCGTCAAGTATGTCTTTTAGTATTGATTGGCCGGCTCCGTACATGGGATCGACAATAACCGGAAAATCAAGATTATCCTTTATTGTCTTTGTATCGACAAGGCCCATCAAATAATCCCTGTAAACACGGCTGAAATCATTTGATGCAAAGCCATTACCATTGGCAGCATACCTTGAATTATTGAGGCTTGCCTTAAACTCTTTATTATTATTCAGGTTATTTACTTTTTCTTCTATGGACCTGACTATATCCATGGTCGCTGAACCGCCATATGGCCCCTTAATCTTATAACCATTGTAATAATACGGATTGTGGCTTGCTGTAATCATAATTCCCAGGTCGGCCCTGTTATTTAAAACTGCACACGAAAGAGCCGGAGTTGTAATAAACCTGTCAGACAAAGCAACCGTTACCCCGTTATTTCCGATGATATTTGCCGCTGCTTTTGCAAACCTGCCTGAAAGAAACCTCGTATCATAGCCGATGACTACTTTGGGATTGCTGCCGGGGCCGCCCGCAGGTTTTTCATTTTTTTGCTCGCTCAAGTATTCACAAATGCCGGCGGATATTACTTTCACCTTTTCCTCAATAAAATCAAATCCGGTGATTCCCCGCCAGCCGTCAGTGCCAAATTTTATCTCGTTTTTCATGTTTTAATTCTATCCCCTGCAAATATTGTAATTAACGCCCTTTTAAGCGCCAGCTTTTTTAAGCAAATTATAATCGCTTTCAACCATTATTTTTACCAGACCTTCAAAATCAACTTTCGGCTGCCATCCCAGGGCTTTTTCAGCCTTTGATGAATCACCTATAAGAAGGTCAACTTCTGCCGGCCTTAGAAATCTGGGATCGGTTTTAACATATTTTTCCCAGTCAAGCCCGAGGCAATCAAACGAAGCTATGACCCAGTCCTTTACACTGTGGGTTACGCCAGTTGCAATCACATAGTCGTCAGCACTTTCCTGCTGCAGCATGAGCCACATTGCCTCGACATAGTCTTTTGCATATCCCCAGTCCCTCTTTGAATCAAGGTTGCCAAGGTACAGCTCCTTTGCAAGTCCAAGTTTTATTTTTGCAACTGCATATGTCACTTTCCTTGTCACGAACTCGAGCCCCCTTCGCGGCGATTCATGGTTAAATAAAATACCGCTTGAGGCTTTTATTGCGTAACTTTCCCTGTAATTTAAAGTTATATAATGCCCATAGACTTTTGCAACCCCATAAGGGCTCCTGGGATGAAATGGCGTGTTCTCATTCTGGGGTATTTCCTTTACTTTTCCGAACATCTCGGAGCTTGATGCCTGATAGAATCTTATATCTTTGTTTACGAGCCGTATTGCCTCAAGCATCCTTGTGACTCCTATGGCAGTAAATTCGCCTGTTAAAACAGGCTGGCTCCATGATGTGGGCACAAATGACATTGCTGCAAGATTATAGACTTCATCCGGCTGCACTTCCTTTATGGCGCTAATAATTGAAAGCTGGTCCAGAAGGTCCGCCTGGACAAAATTTATTTTTTCCCTGATATGCTCTATACGGTCAAGTTTTTCAACAGAGGAGCGCCTCACCATTCCATAAACTTCATAACCCTTCTCAAGCAACAGGTCCGCAAGATATGAGCCATCCTGCCCTGTTATGCCTGTTATTAAAGCTTTTTTCAAAGTCTTCCTCCTTAATCAAAAAATCCAATTTAAAACAATGTCTGCAGCAGCGGCGTCAAAAACTTATCTGGGACGCAGCGATAAGGGAATTTACATTTATCCTTATGCCGTTTTTCAGTATATTTCCGCCCTCGACTGTGGAATTGTCGCCAACAATTGAATTATCTTCAATTTTTACGTTATCGCCTATCTTAACATTTTTTGCTATGATGGAATTCCTGATAATGCAGTCCCTGCCTATGATGCATCCATCAAAAATTATACTCTCAGATATGCTTGTCCCGTTATCTATCTCACAATTGTTGCCTATTATACTGAGTGGGAGTATTTTAGCATCTTTTTTTATTTTTGTGCCCTCTCCTATAACTATGGGCCCGGTCGTAAGGTTTTCCTTTGAATAAGACGTTTTCTCACCTATATAAATGCTTGTGGCTACTTTTTTATAAGGGAAACTAAATGGCACCTTTCTGTCCAGTATGTCCATATGTACTGCCATATATTTCTCCGGTGTTCCTACATCAAGCCAGTAGGCATCTGAGACAAAACCAAAAATTTTGTAACCAAGCTTGAGCACCTTGGGAAAGAGGCCCCTTTCAAATGAATAATTCTCTCCCTGGGGCACGTGCCCCATTATGTGATGCTCTATTATATAGGTACCGGCATTAATAAGATTGGTATTTATTTCTTCAAAGCTGGGTTTTTCAAGGAATTCCTTGACTTTGCCTTCTTTGTTTATGGGAACCAGCCCATAAGCAGTAGGGTCCTCTACAGGGGTAAGTGAAATGGTAATATCTGCCTTTCTTGATTTGTGGAAAGCAATCATATTCTTGAGGTTAAGAGTTGTAATGATGTCTCCGTTAAAAACAAGAAAAGTCTCATTACCCAGATATTTCTCAACATTTTTTACAGCGCCGCATGTTCCAAGAGGTTCTTCTTCGGTAACATATATGAGCTTCATTCCAAGCTTGCTTCCATTGCCAAAATATTCATTAAACATATCCGGCAGATATCCTGTAGAAAGTATGACTTCGTTTACCCCAAAACTTT
>CAZGTW010000003.1:26896-30112 GCA_964528815.1 uncultured Actinomycetota bacterium
AACATATCCGGCAGATATCCTGTAGAAAGTATGACTTCGTTTACCCCAAAACTTTTGAGGCGCAGCAGGAAATATTCCATAAATGGTTTATTCATTAAAGGCAGCATCGGTTTTGGAGTAAGGTAAGTAAGCGGGCGCATCCTTGTACCCTTTCCTCCTGCAAGAATTACTCCTTTCATTTTGATTTGCTCCTTTCTCGCCACCAGTCAAGCGTATCTTTTAATGTGTCTTTTATATTATATTTTGGCTCCCAGCCTGTATGCTCTTTTATTTTGCTGTTGCTGCCGTAAATTGACTTTATATCGACCGGGCGCAATTTCTTTTCGTCTACAGTGATTTTGATATTACCGGCACTGCTTAAGGATAACATTATCTCAAGTATTTCAGAAATCCTTATCTTTTTGCCTGAACATACATTATATGGCTCCCCTGCCCTGCCATATTCTGTGATATAGCAATAAGCCCTGACCGCATCCCTTACATCCAGGAAGTCCCTGTAAGTGTCCAGGTTGCCGGTAAAAATCTCAGCCGGCCTTCTTCCTGCTTCAATTTCCGCTATCTGTTTTGCAAAATCAGCAGTTACAAAGCTTTCTGACTGTCCCGGGCCGATATGGTTAAATGAGCGTGACACAAATACCTGCATCCCGTATGCTTTCTGGTAAGTTGAAGCAAAAAAATCAATTGCTGCCTTGCTTATTGCATAGGGATTGCTGGGATTTACCGGAAAGTCTTCCCTGATTGCTGAATCCGCATCGCCAAAAACAGGAGCATATTCTTCTGCGGTGCATGCAACAAGGATCCTGCAACCGGGGCAATGCATTTTTGCTGCTTCAAAAAGTTTTATGCCTGCAATAACATTTATTTCAAAAGTCTTTACAGGCTCCTTCCAGGAATATCCTACAGAAGGCTGCCCTGCCAGATGGTATATCCTGTCAGGTTTTATTTTGCTTACTATTTCCTGCATAACTCCATCTTCTGAAATATCAGCCCTGATAAAATCAATCCCCTTTAAAATCCCGCTGCTTTCAGCATTTTCCATGCAGCCGGCTTTCAAATTTCCTATTGGCTTGTAATCTGAAATATCCACAGAAGTGATTTGGGGCAATTTGCTATTACCTGCCTTGTCATCATCAGCGCCGCACAGCAGTTTATAAAAACCATTATGGAGATATTTTATGAGATGCCTGCCGGCAAATCCGCAGGCACCTGTAATAAGTATTTTCAATAAAAACTCCGGTATTAAATAAGTTTTGTCTTATTTTAAAAGATTTTTAATAAAAGTTAAAAAGATTCTTATTCCAAGAACCAGAACCACAATGGGCAAAAGTATCACGCGCCATGTTTTCCTGTAATTTTTCCGGAAAAAATACAATACGCTTTTTTGCATCCTGACACTTGAAGAAACCCTGCTTCTGCCTGTGCTGCCTCCAATGTGATGAAGTACTTGAGCAAAAGGATAGTAAATGACTTTCCATCCCTTTTTCCACATCTGGAAACAGATGTCTGTATCCTCGACATACATAAAATATCTCTCATCCATCAGGCCGGTATCGTTTAATGCTTCCCTTTTTATCAGCATGCATGAACCGGAAACCCAGTCGACTTCAAACGGCTCATTGCGCCCTACATCCGCAAGCTTATATCTTCGGGTAAACCTGTTATCCGGTGCAATATTATGAAGGATAGTGTGCATGCCTGCATCAAAAAAAGAAGGAAACTGCCTGCAGGAAAGCTGTATGGAACCATCAGTGTTTTTTATTTTCGGGCCCATTATGCCAGTATGAATATTTTGCTCCATAAAGATAACCATGTTGTCAATGGACTTTTCAAAAACTTCACAATCACTGTTAATAAGAAGCAGATATTTTGAATTGCTGTTTTTAATTGCTATATTATTTGCAGCAGAAAAACCCAGGTTTTTTTCATTGATTATCAGCCGCACAGACGGATAATTTTTACGGACAAGTTCTGCCGAGCCGTCAGTGGAAGCATTATCAGCAACAATTATCTCAAAATCGAACCGGGGCCTGAATCTGTACAGGGAGTCGATGCATTCTTTTAAATAACTGATGCTGTTGTAGCTGACTATTATAATGCTTAATATGAAAAATGAATTATCTGCCATATGGAAATACTGTAAAATAAGAAAGATAAAAAGTAAATAAAAATCGGCGGGCTCTTATTTAAAGAAACCGCCGATATTTAATCTTTTATATCGCCCTGAAGGCTGCTCTTATATCTTTTTTTCTCTTTCAGCAGCCTCGAGCATTTTCTTTGCTATCCTCAGTTCAGTTTTTCTTCTTATCTCTTCTGTGTATACCCTGAGCTCGCCCACCAGCCTGTTGTACCTGGTAATATAGATAGTATCACCAAGATTCTTTGTAAGGTATTCTGTCAGATTCACCCTCAAGTCATTGGTATCTATCCTCTTTATATCGTCTTCCATAGTTCTCACCTCTTGAAAAAAATAATTCTTTTAATGCCTAAAAAATAAATTAATAATTAATTTTTTAGAATATTATTAGAGATTACTATTTTATCATATAAAATTCTACAAATCTATTATAAAAATCTTAAAATTAAATGTCAAATTATTCTAATAAAGATAAATTATAGTTTTTTAATGCATGTTTAATACAATACTATAGCTTAAAAATTCTTTCTGGCGACTATCCCATACAGGTAGCCAAAGAGTTTAGCGGCTTCTATATATGTCATCATAAGCGGTATTGTAAAAAAAACTGCTGTTTTAAGCAGCGGTTTTGACCTGATTTTCCCAGTGTAATGGTTGACTTTTTTGTCATTAAGGAAGGGATTGATACGGAAGTATGGTTTATACATAAAATAAATAATTACAGGCAAAATGCCGAAAAGAAACCACGGGCTGACCAGCGCTGAAAGGGCGATAAGCAGTACAAGTGCAATAATTGCTGAAAACCTGACCAGGTGCCTGATGATATACATCCTGCCGATGGCATCGCCTTTGGCATACCTGAAAAATTGCCTGAATACCGGAACAAGCCTGCTTCGAAGATCCCAGTAAACTTCTGCCCCGGGGTTAAACCTTATTTTGTAACCTGCGGCGGAAATATTGAAATTAAACTTCATATCCTCTCCGTAATCCATATTGACCGGGTATCCTCCTGCTGCCTGCCATGCATCCTTTGAAAAACTGATATTTCTTGAAGAAGGCATGAACCTGTCTTTTTTTATCTC
>CAZGTW010000003.1:30212-32305 GCA_964528815.1 uncultured Actinomycetota bacterium
TCAACTATCACAATCTCATCAGGCACCCTTGTCTGCGCCAGCAGCGTTTCCAGAAAGGCTGCGACAGAACCGGCCTCATTATAGAGGGTAGTTATAAAACTGATTTTTTTACCTGTATCAGCCAAATTTTTTTGCTGCATTTAATCATATCCCGCTAAAATAAAGCCTCATTGCATTGCTGCAAACAAGCGCATGGTTTTTATATAACCGTTTCCGGCCTTTAAAGTTTAAAAACCACAAAAGGCTATATGCTATGAGCCTGTTTACTGTATATTTAAAATATAAAAAACTCAATAACTGGCCATGAAACCAGCCATGGTTTTTTGCAAAATATAACTTCCTGCTTTTCCACACCTGGGCCTCACGCAGAGCCATGTTCCTTGAAGCTACAGCACCATCCATGTGCCTTACCTGATAATCTGTATAATAATAATTTGTGTAGCCCTTTTTTTTAAGTTCAAGGCAAAGTTCGGTATCTTCACTGTACATAAAATACTGTTCGCAAAAACGGCCCGCATCATTGAATGCTGCACTGCTGATAAAAAGGAACGCACCGGAAACCCAGTCGACTTCCAGGGTATGCAAATGGTCCCACCACGTCATAAAATATGCCCCGTATTTCCGGGACCTTTTATATAGTCCGGATAAAAACAGGGCATCATATAGCTGGAACTTAAGCCTTGGAAATGCCCTGCAGCTGTACTGTATGGAACCGTCGCTGTTTAAAATCCTGACCCCCAGGGCCCCTGCTTTTGAAGCAGCATTTTTGACTTCATAAAAATCTGCGATTTTTTCAAGGCCCTCCCCGATAAGCTCACAATCAGGATTCATAAATAAAAGATACTTACCTGTGGCAATATCTGCTGCCTTGTTTGCAGCTTTTGCAAATCCGGTGTTTTTTCCAAGTTCAATAAGATGTATGGCCCCATCCTTAATCTCAGAAATCTTTCCCCTTATAAATTCGATGCTTCCATCTTTTGAACCGTTATCGGCTATTATTATCTCCCAGGACAGCTTTTTTGCTGTAATCTTTCCTTTATTTGAAGTATCAGTATTATTGCCGGCAGGGTTTCCAAGATACCTGTATATGCTCCTGATGCAATTGCCTGTCAGGTCGGAGCTGTTAAAATTTACGATTATTATGCTCAGGTCCAAAATAGTTTCACCTGCTCATAAATTATTTATTTGCTTTAACTCATCTGATATTATTTCAAGCAGCTTTTCTTTAAATCTTTCGCTTGAAAACTTTTCTGCTCCCTTTATCGCATTGTCTTTCATGTTTATAAAGACGCTGCCTGTTCCTGCATGCCTGCATATATCAAGGGTCAACGCTTTTAACTGTTCCCATGTATCAAATAAGAACCCGTTAAAACCATTTTCTATTATCTCTGACTGCCCCCCTCTGTTTATTACGACAGGAATACAACCCGATGCCATAGCTTCTACAGTTGTGATGCCGAAATGTTCGAATTTTTCCGGATGGCTGCCTTCATCTTCACCCATGCCTGCAGCGTGCCAGAAAATCTGTGCCCTTGAAAAGAGGTCCACAAGTTCGGCCCACTCAAGATTTGCAAGCACCTTTACAGGATAACCGGAGCTTGTTTTTTTTATTTCTTCAACATAAGCAAGATGCGAAGGTTTGTTCTCGACTCCTCCTGCAAGGTAAAGCTCGTAATCTGACATAGTCTCCGGGTACTCTTCATATAATTCCATGAAATTTTTAGCAAGCTCAAGCTGTTTTTTATTATGGTGCTCGGGAAAAAACCTGCCGACGCTCAGGATTATTTTCTGTTTTTTTGAAGGGGAAAAATTTTCTGTGTCCACCGGGGGAAAAAGTATTGTGCTTTGTTTTTTCCAGGACTTTTCAATATGTTTGCTGCTGTACCGGGAAATAGATATTATCCTGTCATATGTATCCAGAAATGAGAGGTCTTTTGGAAATGTGACAAGGAAAAGCGGTATAAAACCGACAAGCTTTAACAGGATTTTTTTTAAGGGGCTTATTTTCTGCCTGTTGTAGATAACCGCCCCAAGTATTCTTGTATCTCTTTTGCCGTCTTGGGCCCTGGCCGGCATGAAAGTTCCGGAATTGA
>CAZGTW010000003.1:32405-37404 GCA_964528815.1 uncultured Actinomycetota bacterium
ACATCAAAAGCCGTCGGAAAGTAGCAAAGATAAATATTTCTTTTGCCATAACCGGAAAGGGAGCTGAGGTAGGTGCAATTTATAAATATATCATAAGAGCCCGTCACCTTCTTTGCATATTCTTCAGAAAGAAAAGGGAAAACCTTAAAGCTTACTTTTGAGAGATCAAGATTTAACCTGGACTCCACTTTTTTAATATCGGCAAATATGTCCGATATGAGCTCGACTCTATAACCCGGCTGCCTGGAAAGTATTTCTGCCATCTTGCAGCTATACCTCTCGCCCCCGCCGGCTGTATCAAGATAGCGGTCATATATACCTATTTTTACTAGATTGCCTCCCAAAAAATTCTCCTTAAAACACCAGGAATTCTTTTAAAAAGATATTGCCCATTTTTTTATTTGACTGTCCGGAACTTTTCTTGAAGACCTTATCTTCAGCCTGGAAATCAGATTTTCAGGCAAAATATAAAAAAACTCAAATATTATCCGCAGCCTGATAGCAATATCCGGCCTGTTGCACCGCGTGCCCTTTAAAAGCTGTTTGGTGCAGCCTGCAATTGCAAACACTGCCGATGCAATAAAGGCAAAATAGGCCCTGGCAAATAGGTTGCACCAGCCGCACCTGAAAATTGCTATGAGCCTGTTTCTAAGTACATAGTAAGTAAATGAAGGCGACCATTCAACGCCTGTTCCGCAATGATGGTGCCTTGCCACAGAATCCGGGGAAAAAAACACTTTCCACCCTTTTAGCCTTGCCCTCCAGAAAAGGTCCATATCCTCATAGTATGTAAAAAATGATTTTTCAAAATAACCTGTTTCCTCAAGCATTTTACGTGAGACCAGCAGGCTGCTTCCACTGGGAGCAAATATTTCAGCCCTCTTATCAAACTGTCCCTCGTCAACCGTATCGGCACCCCTGTCCCTTGCATAAAATGAACCGTTTATTTCAAGCCCGCAACTGTTAATCAGGCCGGTTTTAAAAACATGGTATTTTTCCGGTATGCTGATTTTAATTTTCGAGGCTCCTTCATTTATATGACCTTCGTAAACCCGGATTTTTTTGCCCTCATCGCCGGGGTTTTTAATATTAACAGCAATACCTTCAGTATTGCCTTTATTTGAGACCTCCAAACCAAGCTCAAGGCTGCTTTCTATGTCTGCAAGCGGCAATGCAATCACCGCACCGTCATTTAATGACCATGATGTTACCGTGCCATCCTTTTTTCTGGAAGCAGGCGCACAATTCCTGAGAAAACGTATGCTTTTACAAAGGTTTTCCTCAATGCCGCAAACGCCCATCCGGCCCGATTTCTGCCCATTATTTATATAAAAATCCCTTACCTCCAGCGCGCATCCTCCGGTCTCAAATTCAAGCAGAATGTAACTGTAAAAAAACAGTACCTTGGAGCCTGCGGCACCTGCTTTTAAAATCCTGCCTTCTTCAATAATTGTCTTTACAAGCCCGGAGAGCCATTGCCTTTCAACGGTGCAGTCATTGTTTAAAAGTGCAATGTACTCGCCTTTGGCAGCAGCAAAACCGGCATTGTTTCCCTGTGCAAATCCCGTATTGGATTTAAGCTTTACGATTTTAACATGCGGGAACCTTTTGGCTACCAGCTCACAGGAGCTGTCTGAAGAATTATTGTCGACCATGATTACCTCTATTTTCTCCGTAGGGTAATCAAGATTTGAAATAGACGTAAAAAGGCCAGCTAAAAACCTGGCGCCGTTAAAATTAATAGTTATTATGGAAACTGAAGGGAAATAAACATCTTCCAATTAGCTTCTCCGGTATAACCTGCCAAACAAGAAAGGGGCCTAGCCCCTTGATATAACAACAACTCCGATAGTTATTATTGCTGCGCCCGCCCATCTCCAGGGATTGACATCTTCCTTAAGGACAAATTTGGAAATAATAAGTATCAGTACATAAGTGAGGCCTATAAAAGGGTATGCAAAACTCAGGTCCACAGCTGAAAGAACCACCAGCCATATTGCAGCAGATATCACATAACAAAACAGGCCTATAATAACCATTGGGCTTTTTATGATTCCTGAAAATAGCTGGCCGAGTGCCCCGAAGCTGTTTACGGTAATGCTTCCCATTTTATTTAAACCGAGTTTTAACAGCAGCTGGCCACCCACAGCAATTGCAATGCTTAATAAAATCAGAAGAACAGATGTAGTAAGGCTCAATCTTTTTTTCTCCTTTATTATTTGATTATCCAACCCGTAACCTGCCAATTATAAATATAAATTTTAAAAAACCAGATTATAATACCATTAAAGTTTTTTAGCTATAAAATATTTGCTTGAAAGTGTGAGCCCCATTATCCTGTCAATATTTTCTATATCTCCCAGCAGTGTCTCCAGCCTTTCATCAATCTCTGTATTCTGTTTTTCAAACTTGCCCAGCCTGTCCTCAAGAAGCTTTTTTAAGGTCTTTACATCAACACCGAGGTTGGCTATCTGGAACTGCAGGGTCCTGAATATGTTGTAATAAATAAATACCATCCTTTCTCGGTTTTTGGCATTAAGCTGGTTTATTTCCCTGTTTATCTGGAGCTGGATGTTATTATTTATCGCCTGTATTGAAGTATAGTAGCTTTTCCGCAAATTTTCCATATAAAGGCTTGTTACTGCATAAAGATATCTTTTTATCTTGCCTTTTACGGTCTTATCAGCAGCAAGGGTCTCAGAATCAAGTATATTGAGCCCCTTTAACAGAGACAATTCCTTAAAATCTTCCCTGGACAGTTTTATCTCAAACAATTCCAGAAGCTCATTTCTGCCATAAATCTCATCGACTAAAGCCTGGTGCTCTGCAAGAATGCCGGGAGACATTTCACCGGCTTCTATCCTGTCCCAGTCTCCCTTGCTAATTACTTCATATCCTGTATTTTTTAAAATGTATTCAACGGTAAACTCGTCTATTCTGTCGCCGCTCCTGCCTCTTATATCTTCACCGCTGAAAAGCTTTAAAAGCCCGCGGTCTTCTGGAAGTGAAAAGAACATTATCCCTTCACTGCGTAACTTCATTCCAATGACATTCACAAGGTCATAGAAAAACCTCGGGGAAAGCTTGCTGAAAGTATTATTTATTATTACACCATCAAATCTTGTCCTGGCAAGTATCTTGGTTTTTAAAAAACCCACTTTATCAAACATCCCGAGTTCTTTATCATTCTTTTCGATATTATCTTCAACTTCTACAAAGAAGAGTTTGCCCAGGTCCTGCTCCTTCAGCATTTCCCTGTCACGGAAAATATTTGATGTCAGTACCAGGATATTGGTTGCCCCGCTTAAATTGGTTTTTATGACATTGGTTATTTTGCTGTTCTGGAAATTGACAGTTTCCATTATTTTTTTCTTGTCGGCAGCATACTGCGGGCGTATGCAGTATTCAACAAGCGGTTTTGTAACATTTTCCCAGTAAAACTGCGGTATAAGTTTTTCAATGTTACGCCTGTATATATCTTTGAGGCTCCTGTTGGTAAGCATGCTCTCAATGACTCTTGCAAGCTGGTGCGTATTTTCAAATTTTACCACCTCGCCGATATTTTCTTCTTTGACCATTTTTGCAATGGAATCACCCTCAGATGTTATAACGGGAAGCTTTGCCCATATATAATCCATGACTCTTGTCCTGTAGGCAAACTCTGTTTCAAGTTTATCCTGGTGTATTGAAAGCCCGGCAGAGGACTCCAGAAGGAAATTCTGGCGCATCTCATATGGCACCCATTCATTGAAAAATACAAACTTTTCATATAAATCAAGCTCTTTTGAGAGGTTTATTGCTTCAACGCATTTCTTCATTTCGGGCAGCTTGGGATCAGGATGTTTAACGCCTGTAAAAACAAGTTTAATATCTTTGCGGCTCCTTGTAATCTCCCATATTGCCTTTATAACAGTTATGGGGTCGAGCCAGTTCCATATCCCCCCTCCCCACAGGACGATCATATCTTCATTATTTATACCGGGTATAATTTTCCTGATAGATTCTCCGGTGTGCTTTGGCGGAGCAGAAGGTATCCCGAACGGCACTACGTCTATAAGCTTTTTAAGCGTATTATCATCATCATAGGAATAAGGATTTACCCTCCCCATTGCATTTAGCATCCCGAGCCAGAAACTTCGCTGTTTTTCACTTGCACAGATAAAAAAGTCACCTATTGCTACCTGGAACTTAAGCAGGTCGACATTGGACTTGTCTATCCTGAGGCGCTCTGCGATTTTATCGTTTTTAAACATCTCCAGGCTCTCAAGATTGAATGGATTGTAAAGGTCGACTATTATCCTGCCCTTATAATTTTTTAAAAACGGGAAATAGTGCAGTACATGGCCCTGTATAAGGATAACGTCTGCTGCATCAAGGTATCTCTTCAATGTCCTTGTATTTTTAATATCATAGGTTATATTCCTGATGCCTTCTTTTAGCCCAATGTCAATCCTGTTTGGTGTAGCAAGTATCACATCAGCGTGGGCGGAAATGATTTTTGCAAATTCATAAAAGCGTATTCCCGGCCCTGCCATCTGCTGGCCTATGACATCCTGGCTTATTATAAGTATCCTGTTGAAACCCTTCTTTAATTCTATAATTTCCTCTTCCATCTGTTCTCCTGTCTAAAAATAGAGTAAAACTTAAAATACCGCACAGGATAACTGTGATTACCGGCATCGATAATCAGCATATTATATCCCGGCAGTTATGCTGCATTGCTATCCTGCAGGTTTTTGTACCTGCTGATAATAATGGAATTTTTAATTTTAATTATTAGATTATAAAATAAAAACACAAAATTTAAAAAATATGCTTTTGCAAGCGGCCACCGCTGGTCTATTGTGGCACCGGACCGTAGCCACTTTATTTCTGCAGGGATGAATTTTTTAAAAAATCCTGCAATGTTGTAATTTATAACTGCGCACCTTATCCTGTTTTTGTGATAGTAATTGTAAAATTTCCCGGAAAATTTTTTTGACGATGCCCCTTCAAAATG
>CAZGTW010000003.1:37504-41470 GCA_964528815.1 uncultured Actinomycetota bacterium
GCGCCTGTTGCATAATCTGCGGTAACAATTTGCCCGTCTTGCAAAAGGGGCTCTGTAATATGTGAAGTAATATAATTATCATAGACCCTTCCGCCGGCATGCTGGATCGTTTTGCCGTCATAATCATATATCAGTGCCCCGGAAACCCCGCAGTCATTAAAGCTCTCAAATGTTGAAAGCAGCTCTGAAAGCGTATTTTCTTCAAGGAAAAGATCCGGGTTTATAAAAACCAGGTACTTAACGTCATTTGGCCGGACGTTCTTGGCCTGATATGGAAAACTTTTAACCGCAAGATTTATGGCAGGGGCAAAACCGGCATTTTTTTTCATTGCTGTTAAGTTAAAGTTTTCGCCTTCGGTAAAGCACGCGGCAGGGTCTTTTACGGCTGAATAATCTTTTATTAAATTACTTATCTTTTGTATTGTATCATCGGAAGAATTGTTATCTACTAGAGACAGGAACCATTTTTTATAACTGGAAGACAATATTGAGCTTAAACAATTCTCTATATAATCGCTGCTGTTATAAGTTACAACTACAATAAGTGTATCAATATTCATTTTTTGCCAGATATTTTCCTTCTAAGCACTTTAAGATATCCATAAAACCTGTAAATAAAACCTTTTTTTACTATTGCTTCAAGCTCGGCAATGCGGCCGTCTTTTTCTTTTATCATTACATCCTGGTTTTCTGATATGGCCTGCAGGTTTTTAAGCGCCTCCTCCCTGTCAAAAGAAAATACAGGTCTTTTGCCCCGGTCAGGAGCAAAAACCGGTAAAGAGGCCCAATGGCGCAATTTTTTTGTCGTTGCAATAAAACTGAAATTCTCAAGGCCGTATTTCTGTCCTGCCAGTGCCATTTTTTTAACTTCCTGCCTGCTTGAAGCAAGCTTAAGTATAATCTTTGCGAGGCCGCCGCTGTCGCCTGCCCTGAAAGTGTATCCTGCTTTTTCCCTTTGCATTATCTCAGTCAGCTCGCAGACATTTGAAGAAAGGACACATAAGCCGGCCCGCATCCAGTCAAGTATCCTGTTCTTGCTGCCAAACCTGACCTCATAGATATCCTTATCGATATTTATGCCAATATCTGCTTCAAAATAATAATTCGGCACATCCCGGCCCGGTATCCACCCTTTCATTATATAATTATCTTTGTGTCTTGAGCCTTCAATCATTTTCAGCAGTCGCGGATATGTATATATGTCCTGTTCAGGTATTTCACCGCCGGTTGAGACAAATTTGACGGAGGGGTTTTTTTCAAATACAATTTCCAGCGCATCAAAAAGAGTATCGACGTCGGTCCATGTATTATATCCGCCTGTCCACAATACGATAAAATCATCATTTTTTATGCCGTTTAAACCTCTTATTACATTTTTTTCATGTTTGAAATTGCCTGCCGGCATACCGCAGGGCACACAGCAGGTAAAATCGTAACCTGACGTATGCATATTCAGCCTGCCCACCGCCCCAAGCTCACCGGCAAGCGCATATTCCTGCCGGGAAGATACGCAGGAAAAAATATCTGCTGCCGTTATAATGGAATACTCACTGTTCCAGTAATGGAAAAGGCAGCTGTCATCGCTATCCATATAGGCCCTTGCCTGGGCCTCTGCCATTACATGGCCAAAAAGGTCCGCCCAGAACGGAAGTTTCTTTGATGAAGCAAGTTTTGATGCAATATATGACGGATAAAAACTGCAGCCGATTATACAGTCAGGGTTAAAATCTTCCATGATTTTTAAAAGCAGGCCGGCATTTTCAAAGTCCTGTTTTGTCAGGATATTGTATTTAAAGGACAGCTTCCTTGAAGGCTCACTCTGGGAATTGACTGTAAAATCATCTTTACGGGTCGAACTGAAGTTGAAGTCATAGGCACTTGGTATTGCATAGTTACAGACACATATCTGATGTCCCTCAAGCAGGAGAGGCTCAAGAAACTGCCAGGTCCTTATGCCTGTGCCATAAACTTTGCGGTCGTTCTCAAACGGCATGGGGCTCATTCCAAGCAGGAATATTTTTTTCAGTTTTAAAGGCGGTTCTTTTACCAACAAAGTTTTTCCCAAAACCCGGTAGATGCAAAAAGCTTTCAAGTTTGCTTTGATTTTTTTTTTATTATATATTTAGCAAACCATAAAAACAATAAAACGACCTTCAGACAAAAATGAAAGCTGTAACAATAACTCTTATAGTACTTTTTGCAGTAGTTGCTGTATTTTTCTCAGTTGTCCTGATAATGCGGGCAGTTTCAGGACAAAACGGGGACCGGGTTGCAGAAACTGCACAAAGTTCTGCAGATACCATAAGTGAAGGGGCCTCAACTGCAACCACGGAAACTGCTTCCACGGAGACAGTGCCGCCTCTTGAAACAACGGGCCCGACCCAGCCGGATGAAAATATAAGGGAAATACAAATATTCCTGGATGGAGATAAGGACAGCGGGATAGCAATGGGTAAAGCTGCTTATGAACTTGACAGCCCCGATGCGGCTCAGACATATGGCCAGGATTTTTCAAAATTCGGTTTTTCACTTGATTTTGATGCCGGGAATTATAAATTTGACCCGGGTACAAAACACAGCATTTATGTTTACAGTTATATTCCTGCTTATGGATGGGAACATTCAGTTGCTGAAATAACTGTTCCCGGAAAGGAACTTTTATCAGAAACTATCAGGATGTCTGTCGACTCAATCTCAGATAATTCGATACTGGCAATCGATGGCCTCAAGGAAATCAGAATCTCGGGCTGGGCAGCTGACCTGGGCGTTGCGCAAAATACAGGCATAGCAAAGGTGGAAGTTTACCTTGACGGGCCAAAAAATTTCGGCAAATCCCTGGGGCAGGCGCAGTACGGGCTTGAAAGGGCAGATGTGGGCAATGCAATGGGTAATGCCAACTATAATAACAGCGGCTATTATCTGGCCTTTGACGGAAGCAGTTTTACTCCGGGCTCGACCCATAAAATTTATGTTTATGCCTTTACACCCTCAGGCGCATACCAGTATCTGGTAAGAAACATCATAGTTGAGGGTGAACCGCCTGCAGGCAATGTCCTTGTAAAAGCAGATGCCGCTTTTTTAGAAGGCAAAGTTCAAATAAGCGGTTGGGCAATAAACATGAAATTTATCACTCAGGGTGTGCCAAGAGCCCTTGATATCGAATATATACTTAAAAAAATAGTATTTGTCTCAAACCTGAGGGGCAATGAAGACATCTTCAGCATGAACCTGGACGGCAGTGAGCTTACGCAGCTTACCGATTCCGGCGGCAGGGACCAGTATCCTGCAATAAGCCCGGACGGCAAAAAAATTGCATATTCGGCAGATATAGGGGGCACATGGCAGATAGTAGTGATGAACTGGGACGGGACAGGCAAGAAACAGATTACGTTCGGTCCCGACAGGCACGGTTATCCGTCCTGGTCATTTGACGGCAGGTACATTTTCATTGAAATCTATGTGGAAGGTAACTGGGAACTGTATGTAATGGAAAGTGACGGCAGCAAACTTAAAAGGCTCACAATGAACCCGGGAGTTGAAGACTGGCACCCTAACGCTCATCCTTTTGAGTATAAAGTGCTATATGAAGTGGGCCATACCGGAAATGAGCAGGCTTTTGAAATGAACCTTGACGGTTCCAATATAAGGCAGGTCTCAAAGCCCGGGGTAAGTTGCAGGGTGCCAAAATATTCAATAGACGGCCTGAGGATAGTTTATATGGGCAATTCAGACGGCCGTGAGCAGATATTTACCATGGATTTAAACGGGGAAAATATTATACAGCTTACTGATGCCCCCGAGGGTGCAAGGCTGCCTGGTTTTTCACCTGATAATAAATTTATAGTATATAATTCAAGCGGAGCAGCCCAGGAGATAATAATCATGAATACTGACGGTTCAGGAAAGACTCAGCTTACAAATAATCCTGGTGATGACTGGGGCGCTGTATTTATGTACCAGCAAACA
>CAZGTW010000003.1:41570-43737 GCA_964528815.1 uncultured Actinomycetota bacterium
TTTATGAAGGTATTTTTACATTATCTTCCATCTTGAAATAAGCTTCATGTTTGAGCTTTTTCTTAAAAGATACCCGCACAGAGGCGCCCAGCGCAAAACCCAGCCACAGTGTCCAGATTATCTGTCTTGAAAGAAAATAAAATACAAACTCGCTTACCTGCCTGTTTGAATTAAAAATGCCTGATACTATAAAATCTGTCACTGCTCCAGTTGACAATATGAGAAGGATAAAAGGTATTATCCCCGCAACTATTGCTATCCTGTAATCAAAAAAAGTCTTCTCAACCTGCACCCTTGTCATCAGTGATATTACAAGGCCTATGAGAAAACCTATGACTGCCAATACGGCAAGTTTTAAAAAAGCAAAAAACCCTGAGGCAGCGCCGGAAGCTGAAATAATGCCAAGGATATTATCATAGAATGCATATACCAGATAGTAAAGAAATGCATTTATAAAAGAAAAAATTATTAAAAATAACCTCATAACTCACCCCAAATCCCCAAGAGTTCATAACTGTATTTTACATGATACATTAATTTTGCCGTTAATGCATTATGAAAGCCCCATAAGTGATGCGTAATTTGATGTGCCTGTAGTTGAATAAAACGGTATCCTTTTAATTGCATAGATATTCATGGATCTCACATCTTCGATTCCGCCCTTATACCTTATGGCTCCCCTGTAGCCTATCTGGGGAAGCAGCGGTATATATGAATTTGAATAATTATCAAATGGCCATGCAATAAATACACAGGGTTTTTTAAGGTGGCCCTCTATATCAGCTTTTGATTGTGCAAGCTCAAAGTACACCTCATCTCCTGAAAGATCCCCGGTCTTTCGGTGTGACACAGTATGAGACTGGAACTCTATTCCATACCGCGACATTGCAGCGACTTCCGGCCATATAAGCATCGGCCTTTCGGGTATATCCGGTTTTCCAAGGTCAAACTCATTTAAGTGCCTGTCTTCGTTAGAATTGCCAATAAGGCCAGTTGCCAGAAAAACTGTCATTTTATAACCATATTTCTGTAATATCGGGAAAGCATAAGCGTACATGCTGTAATAACCGTCATCGGATGTAATAATTACAGGTTTTTCAGGAAGTTTCTTGCCGCTGTCAAGGTAGGCAAGAAGTTCCACAAATGTGATTGTCTTATATCCGAGCGCTTTAAGAGTCCCGCATAAAAAATCAAACTCGCCTGTGCTTATTTCATAAAGGCCCGAAGGAGACGGCTCAATTCCGTGCAGGGCAACTATCGGTATGACATTTCTTGTAAACGGCCTTTCGCCTGAAACCAGTATTTGTGAGTTACCTGCCTGCATCTCATCAGTGGTATCAGAAGATATATTTAAAAAACAGCTTGCATAAGTATCCTTTACAACGCCCTCTATTATTTTCAGGCTGGCCTTAAAAGTTGCAACTTCTCCTATGGCCAGTTTTGCTATGTTCCATGCCTGCTCACCCTGGTCAAGTATAAACAAATTTGACATGACAAGTTTTACAATTACATTTCCAGCTTCTATCTCACCGGTGTTTTTTACACTTACAATAACATCGACTACATCGCCTGAATAATTTCCCCCGGACCCCCTGGGAATTATCTGGGTCGTTGAATTATCAAATGCCGGATAAAGTGTAACTGTTATTTCAGGGCCCTTGAATGTAAATTGGCCGCTGTCAAAAGTTATATCCATTGACGGAGAAATTACTGCATTATTCTGGACCTGGCTGCTTAAAGCTGCATTGAGGTTATAGACCTTTTTATCGCCAGCCGCCAAATCTCCGATCTTTATACTTGCTTTACCATCTGATATTTCAAAGCCGCTATTTTCTTCAGCATCAACTGCAAGGTCCTCAAGGCCATTAATCTGTACGTTAACATCTTTTGCGTCCATGTTGCCGGTATTTTCAATATTGATTATATAAGATATAGGCGCACCTCTTGATAAATCCTTGGGGACTTCTTCAAGAGTAATCTCTGATGATGAGAAATCCGGGCTGCTTTTTACAATCAGTGTCCTGCCAGAGTCAAATTCATAATTAAAAACGCCCTTTCTGCCTATTATCTTAGACTCTTTATAATAGCTCAGTTTTACATCCGGGCCGGCAATCTCAGTTCCATTATCAAGCGGGCTCTTTACCTTACATTGCAGCTTAAGGCTGCC
>CAZGTW010000004.1:0-2332 GCA_964528815.1 uncultured Actinomycetota bacterium
GATTCCGAAGCAGCTTTAAATGCTGCATTTACTTCCTCTATTGACACATCTTTTGAGAGATTTACAACAAGGTCGACAAGCGAGCCGACAGGAGTGGGCACCCTCATTGCGACACCATCAAGCTTACCCTTAAGTTCAGGTATTACAAGTCCTATGGCAGAAGCAGCTCCTGTAGAGGTAGGTATTATTGAAAGTGCGGCTGCACGAGCCCTCCTGAGATCCTTATGTGGAAGGTCAAGTATCCTCTGGTCATTTGTATATGAATGTATAGTGGTCATAAAACCATCGACTATCCCGAAGCTGTCGTTAATTACCTTGCATACTGGTGCAAGCGCATTTGTGGTGCATGAAGCATTTGAAATAATATTATGCGCCTTCTTATCATATATGTCTTCATTTACGCCCATTACTATGGTAGCATCTGCGCCCCCGCCCTTCATCGGAGCCGAAACGATAACTTTTTTAGCGCCTGCTTCCATATGTTTTGTAACTTCTTCCCTTTTTGTAAATTTACCGGTCGATTCAATAACTACATCTACACCCAGCTCTTTCCATGGAAGCTCTGACGGTTCTTTTACAAGCAAAGCTTTTATTTTTTTGCCATCAATGCTTATGGCTCCTTCTTCTGCCCTGATATCATTTTCAAGGACCCCGTAAACCGAGTCATATTTTAATAAATGTGCAAGTGTTTTCGGGTCAGTGATATCATTGATTGCAACGACTTCGATATCGTTTCTGGTGTCATACTTCATTTTTGCACGCATGAACACCCTGCCTATCCTGCCGAATCCGTTTATTCCTATTTTTATTGACATATTTTCCTCCTGTTTAAAAATAATTACTGATTTAAAAAAGTAAAAAAATTTTTTATAAATCGATAAATTCTATCAAATTAATCAATAATTTTAAAGATTTATTAAAGTATAGTCAGTATAAAAAATCTTGTGATAAAACAATAACATGCCTGGATAGATATTTAAAAAACCGTTTGAAGGCTTTAGCGGGCATGGTTCCTCTGCAAAGAGGAGAGCCAGGGTTTACTGCTCACTTTTTTCGATATCTTTATGGAAAATCCTGACTGAATATCCTTTTAGTTTGAGGTATTCCAACAATTTCTCGGCAATTACGACAGATCTGTGCCGCCCTCCGGTACATCCTATGCCTATCCCAAGATAGCTTTTGCCTTCTTCGATATAGTTGGGTATAAGAAAATCAAGCATTTTTTCAAACATCCTCAGGAACTTTTTTGTCTCCTCATTTGACATGACAAAATCAATTACAGGATTGTCAAGCCCGTTCAGCAATTTGAGGTCCTCTATATAATAGGGATTTGGCAGAAACCTTACATCCATTACAATATCAAGGCTTTCCTGGGGAATGCCATATTTATAGCCAAAAGATACAACTGAGATCTGGAAAAGTGAACTTTTTTCATCACTGTCCATTATTCTTTCTGCAATCTCTATCTTCAGTTCCTTCGGCGTCATTGATGTCGTGTCTATTATCACATCAGACATTTCCCTTAATGGATAAAGTTTTTCCAGTTCTTTCTCTATGCCTGTGAGCAAGTCTCCATCTTCGACCAGCGGGTGTTTTCTCCTTGTGAGGCTGAACCGTTTTATAATTGTGCTTTTTGATGCTTCAAGGAAAAGAATTATGCATTTTATGCTGTGTTTTTTAAGCAGGTCCAGTGTTTTATAAATCTCATCAAAGAAAAACCCGCTTCTTAAGTCTACTGCAACAGCAATCTTTGTGATATTACTGTCTTTTTCCTTAAAGAAATCGATAAGGTTGACAAGCATACTTGCCGGAAGATTGTCTATGCAGTAATATCCTGCATCTTCAAAATAACGGAGCGCTGCAGTTTTACCTGCTCCTGAAAGCCCTGTTATAATGACAAGTTTGACACCATATTTATCTGCCATTTTTTATCCTGACAAAAAAGTCTTTGTATTATTAAAAACTTTAATGTAAAGTCCCTGAATTATCAATACCTGTTTAAACTATTATAAATATTTAACGCATCTTTATAGCTCAGGCCCTTTATTCTTACAAGGTCATCAAGGCTGCAATTCCTGAGTTCCTCCAGCCCGGGAAATTTATCAAGCACCAGGCTCTTTTTTCTGGCGCCTATTCCCTTTATTCCATCCAGCACTGATTTTGTCATATTCTCTGTCCTGAGCTTTCTGTGATATCCAAGAGCAAACCGGTGCGCCTCATCCCTTATTCTTATGAGTATCTTCATATATTCTTTTGAAATATCAGGATTTATCCCATCCGGAAATTTTTCACAAAAAATTGTTTCCTCTTTTTTTGCAATACTTGCCAGATC
>CAZGTW010000004.1:2432-4289 GCA_964528815.1 uncultured Actinomycetota bacterium
CCGGAAATTTTTCACAAAAAATTGTTTCCTCTTTTTTTGCAATACTTGCCAGATCGATTAATCCGGACTCTTTCTCAAGCATTCCGCAATGAGTGTCCAGCACTTTCTTTGCAGCATTATACTGCTGTATCCCTCCATCTATTATTAGAAGGTCCGGCGCATTGTAAAAACTTTCAGCAATATTTATAGTTGAACCTTCAAGGTATCTTAACCGTCGCCTGACAACTTCTGCAATCATTGCAAAATCATCCTGGCCTTCAACAGTTTTTATCCTGAAATGCCTGTAATTACTTGTAAGCGGACTCCCGTCTGAAAACACTGCCATTGAACCGACTGCAAAATCCGGCCCGGTATTTGAAATATCAAAGCATTCAATGCGCCTTGGGACATTTTTAAGTCCCAGTAATTCTTTTAACTTTAAAAGTTCCCTGAATACTTTTGAATATCCGCTGGACTTTTCGAATTTCTTTTTTTCAAGGTAAAGTTCCGCGTTTCTTTTTGCCATATTGATAATTTCTTTTTTATCAGCATATCTTGGCACTTTTATTGTTATTTTTTTGCCTTTGGCTGCCGACAGCCAGTTTGAGATTACTGCAGCTTCCTCAATTGCAGCTGGAATATATATGCCGGAGCTTATATTATCTATAACTGAATAATAGTTTTTTAAAAATCCGGATATTATCTCTTCTTCACTGTGGGGCCCTGCATTAAGTATCATAAAATTATCTATTGAGGAAAGCTCCCCTTCCTTATAGCTGTACAAGCTTACTGATGCAATATCTTCTTTTGAATCTTTTGCAACGGCAATCACATCCCATGTATCCGTACTTGAAAAAGATATCTTCTGTTCGGTCAGCAGTGAGTTAATTGCATCTATCCTGTACTTTATTGCTGCAGCATCCTCGAATTCAAGTTTGTTTGAGCGGTCCAGCATTTCTGCTTTAAGGCTATCAATTACGGTGTTGTCATTTTTTTTTAAAAACATTTTAATGTAACCGATGTTCTGCCTGTATCTTTTTTCACTTATTTTACCGGTGCAGGGGGCCGAGCAAAGGTTTATATGATAATTCAGGCAGACTGCATTTTTAACCTTGCCGGGTGTTGCTTTTTTGCAGTCCCTTACCTGGAATATCCTTCGCAATATCTCAAGAGTGCCGCGGGCATTCCTTGCGTTTATGTACGGGCCGAAATATATCGCTCCTTTGATGTTTTTATTTCTTGTCATGAACACCCTTGGAAATTTTTCGGATTCAGTTATTGCAATATAGGGATAGGATTTATCATCTTTTAGGAATATGTTATATTTTGGCCTGTTCTTTTTTATAAGGCTGCTCTCAAGTATAAGAGCTTCTACTTCATTATCAGTAACCACAAAATCAATTGAGCTTATTTTATCGGTAAAGAAAGATATTGGATGGTTCACATAAGCAATTGTATCGCCGGGGGCAAAATAGGACCTTACCCTGTCAAGGAGGTTTTTTGCTTTACCTATATAGATGATTTTTCCTTTTAAATCCTTGAAAAGGTAAACCCCGGGTTTCTTAGGCAGGATAGAAAGAGTGTTTTTTATATTTTCTTTTACTTCCATTTCAGCGCAGCACCGGTTTTAGAAATTTTCCTGTAAACGATGCATCATTTTTTGCCAGCTCTTCAGGGGTGCCGCATGCAATCACTTCCCCTCCCCTGTCGCCGCCTTCCGGACCAAGATCTATTATATGGTCGGCAGATTTTATCACTTCCATATTGTGCTCGATTACCAGCACAGTATTGCCGGAATCTACAAGTTTATTAAGTATTTTAAGCAATTTGTTTATGTCTTCAAAATGCAACCCGGTAGTGGGTTCATCAAGAAGATAC
>CAZGTW010000004.1:4389-15947 GCA_964528815.1 uncultured Actinomycetota bacterium
CAATTTGTTTATGTCTTCAAAATGCAACCCGGTAGTGGGTTCATCAAGAAGATACATCGTGTTGCCCGTGCCTTTTTTTGAAAGTTCTGTCGATAGTTTTACCCTCTGTGCCTCACCGCCTGAGAGTGTTGTTGAAGACTGCCCGAGTTTTATATATCCGAGGCCCACATCATTTAAAAGTTCGAGTTTGTTTTTCAATCTTGGAATGTTTTTAAAGAAGTCAAGCGCTTCTTCCACTGTCATGTCCAGGACTTCTGCAATATTTTTATCTTTATAATGTATTTCAAGTGTTTCCCTGTTATATCTTTTTCCTTTGCAGACTTCGCATGGCACATAAATGTCCGGAAGGAAATGCATCTCTATTTTTATCTCGCCGTCTCCAGAGCATGCTTCGCATCTTCCGCCTTTAACATTAAATGAAAACCTGCCGGGTTTATATCCCATCATTTTTGCGTCCTGTGTCTGGGCAAAAAGTTCCCTGATAAATGTAAATACGCCGGTATAAGTTGCCGGATTTGACCTTGGCGTCCTTCCTATGGGGGACTGGTCTATCACAATGACTTTATCAAGGTTCTTATAATTAAGTATTGCATCATGGCGTCCTGCTTTTTCATTTGAACGCATAAGAAGGCTTGAAAGCGAAGGATAAAGTATTTCATTAATAAGGGTGCTTTTACCGGAACCCGATACGCCTGTTACTGCAACAAACTTTCCAAGAGGTATGTCAACATCAATATTCTTCAGATTGTGCTCCCTTGCACCCTTTATCGTTATAAACCTGCCATTGCCATTGCGCCTTGCAGCAGGCAAAGGTATTTTCTTCTCACCTGAAAGATATTTGCCCGTCAGGGAATTTTCACAATTTTTTATGTCTTTAAGTGTTCCGCTGCACACTATTTTTCCGCCATGTATCCCCGCCCCGGGCCCGATGTCAACTATCCAGTCTGCGCTGCGCATTGTTTCTTCATCATGCTCTATTACAATTATAGTGTTGCCGAGGTTGCGCAGTCTTTTCAGTGCATTGATAAGTTTTGTATTATCCCTCTGGTGAAGCCCAATGCTTGGCTCATCGAGTATATAAAGCACTCCCACCAGGCCTGAACCTATCTGGGTAGCAAGCCTGATTCTCTGCGACTCTCCTCCAGAGAGTGTCCCTGCCTGCCTGTCCAGTGTCAGGTAATTTAATCCTACATCTTTTAAAAAATTAAGCCTTTCAAGTATTTCCTTTATCAGGCGTTCACCTATTAACTTCTCTCTTTCATTAAGAACGATTCCGCTAAGCCATGATATTGCATCGATTACAGTCATTGCTGCAAGATCTGCTATTGAAAATCCGCTTATCTTAACTGCAAGGCTTTCGGGACGGAGCCTTTTTCCATTGCATTCAGAACATGGTATTTCAACTACCATCCTTTCTATTTTATCCCTTTGCTCTTCAGATTCTGTTTCAAGATAACGCCTGCTCAGATTGTTTGCCAATCCTTCAAACTTCAGATAATAGAACCTTACCTCACCTTTATGGTTGCGGTACCTGACCCTTATCCTTTCACCGCCTGTCCCGTACATTATTATTTTTTTTACTTCACTGCTTAAGTTTTCAAAAGGCTCGTCCAGGCTGAAGCTGTGCTGTTCCGCCAGGCTTTTCATAAGCTGGGAATAATAGTTTGAATAAGTCATATTAAAAAAAGGAATTGCTCCATCATTTATGGAAAGAGAGGGGTATTCAACAATAAGTGAGGGATCTATTTCCTTTTTGACACCAAGGCCGCTGCATAATTTGCATGCGCCGAACGGGCTGTTAAATGAAAACATCCTGGGTGAAAGTTCTTCAAAGCTTACATTGCAGTCGGTACAGGTAAAATTTTCTGAAAATGTCAGTACTTCACCGGAATCCATATTCTCAGTGCGCACAATTCCTTCACTCTGCCTGAGTGAAATCTCAATGTCTTCTGCAAGCCTCTTTTTTATATCAGGTGAAGCTTTCAGCCTGTCAACTACTATTTCTATGCTGTGTTTCTTATTTTTATCAAGGTTTAAAACAGGGTTTTCCGATAGGTCATACAGCTCGCCATCCACTTTTACCCTCAAAAACCCGTCTTTTTTTATTGATTCAAAGACTTTCTGGTACTCTCCCTTACGGCCCCTTACAACCGGGGAAAGTATGATAAACTTTGTGTCTTTCGGCATTTCCATTATCCGGTCGACTATCTGGTCAACTGACTGTTTTGTAACCGGCTTTCCGCATATATGGCAAAAAGGGGTGCCGATTCTTGCATAAAGCACTCTGAGGTAATCATATATTTCAGTTATAGTGCCGACAGTCGAGCGCGGGTTTTTGGAGACACCTTTCTGGTTTATAGACACAGCCGGCGACAGGCCTTCAATAAGGTCGACATCGGGTTTGTCCATCTGCCCCAAAAACTGCCTGGCATATGAGGAAAGGGATTCGACATATCTTCTCTGGCCCTCAGCATAAATAGTGTCAAATGCCAGTGATGATTTGCCGGAACCGCTGACTCCAGTAAATACCACAAACTTATCCCTGGGTATGCGCAGATTTATATTCTTGAGATTATGTTCCCTGGCGCCCTTTATTATTATTTCCGGTTTCACTTTAAATCTTCCTTAACTTACAGCCTGGCTATTTTCTTTATTCTTTTGATTTCATCCCTTATAATGGCAGCTTTTTCAAAATCCAGCTCCTGTGCAGCAAGATACATCTCTTCTTCCAAACCACTTATTATATTATCAAGCTTTGAAAAGTCCATATTCATCAGGGTATCCTCAGTAAAACCGGGTTTTCTTTCACTGACTGCCATTGCTTTTCTTGTTTCCTTTTTGGATTTTATTCCTGATGCAAAAAGAATGTCTGAGATATTCTTGCTTATTGTTGTAGGGACTATTCCATGCTCCAGGTTATAATCCATCTGGATTTTCCTTCGCCTGTTTGTCTCATCAACAGCATTCCTGATAGAGCCTGTTATATTATCAGCATACATTATTACCATACCATCCACATTTCTTGATGCCCTTCCGATTGTCTGTATAAGTGATATCTCTGACCTTAAAAATCCTTCCTTGTCTGCATCAAGGATTGCAACAAGCGACACTTCAGGCAGGTCAAGGCCCTCCCGCAGCAGGTTGATTCCCACAAGAACATCAAAATCACCGGACCTTAATCCGCGCAGTATCTCTATTCTCTCAAGTGTATCAATTGTTGAGTGCAGGTATCTTACCCGGATGTTTCTGCCTGCAAAATAATCAGCCAGGTCCTCTGCCATTTTCTTGGTGAGTGTGGTTACAAGAACTCTTTGTACTTTATCAACCCTGCGCCTTATTTCAGACATAAGATCATCTATCTGCCCGTGTGTCGGCCTTATCGAGATTTCCGGGTCAATAAGGCCCGTCGGCCTGATTATCTGTTCAACTATCTGAGAGCTCACTTTCCTTTCAAATGGCCCCGGTGTCGCAGTTGTAAAAATGACACGCTTTACCTTGGTTAGAAACTCATCGAACTGCAGCGGCCGGTTATCAAGTGCGGAAGGCAGCCTGAAACCATAATCGACAAGGGTCTTTTTCCTTGACCTGTCTCCTTCAAACATTCCCCTTATCTGGGGTACGGCTATATGGGACTCGTCTATTATTGTAAGGAAATCCTGCGGGAAAAAATCTATAAGCGTATTTGGAGTTTCACCCGGTGATTTTCCAAGAATGTGCCTTGAATAATTTTCTATCCCTCCGCAAAAACCCAGCTCGGCTATCATTTCCATATCATATCTTGTCCTTGACTCAAGCCTTTGGGCCTCAAGAAGCTTTCCTTCCTTCCTGAAAAATTCAAGCCTTTCTAAAAGCTCCTCTTCAATGGTCTTCAGTGCCCGCTCTACCCATTCTGCTGTTGCCAGGAAGTGGGTTGCCGGTGAAATAACTGCCATTTCAAGCTCAGCATAGATTTCACCTGAAACGGGGTTGAATTCAATTATCCTTTCAATCTCATCACCAAAAAGCTGGACCCTGAGCGCCCTGTCCTGGTATGCAGGATAGATTTCTATATTATCTCCCCTGACCCTGAAATTACCCTGCGTAAATTCATAGTCATTTCTTTCGTATTTAATTCCTACAAGATTTTTTATGATTCTCTCTCTGGGATATTCCTCATTTTTTTTTAAAAATATCCTTTGTTTTTCATATTCCACCGGTGAACCAAGGTTATATATGCACGATACGCTTGCTACTACTATGACATCATTTCTCATATACAATGAATTGGTGGTTGAAAGCCTCAGCTTCTCTATTTCTTCATTTATTGAAGTATCCTTTTCTATATACATATCCTTGCTGGGAATATAGGCCTCGGGCTGATAGTAATCATAATAACTCACAAAGTATTCGACAGCATTATTGGGGAAAAACTCTTTGAATTCATTGCATAATTGTGCAGCAAGTGTCTTGTTGGGGGCAAGAACAAGAGTGGGCAATTGTATATCGCGGATCACATTTGCCATTGTGTATGTTTTACCTGAGCCGGTAACCCCAAGCAATGTCTGGTACTTGTAGCCCTCATTTGTGCCGGTTGAAAGCTGTTTTATGGCTTTGCCCTGATCCCCCTGGGGTTTATAATTTGATATTATCTCAAACTTTTTATTGATAAGTGCATCCATTTTTATTGATCAGGGCCCGCCTTTTATGTGGATTTATTATTTATTTGCTGCATTGCCTATTATGGCAGTAATGCCTTTTATTTTATCCTGCATTTCTTCAATTGTGCCATTATTATCCAGCACAAAATCTATCCTGGATGGTATTTTTTTAACCATCTGCCCTTCTATCCTGAGCATTATTTCATCTGTGGTCAAACCGGATTTTGCAGCCAGCATTTCCTGCCTTCTTTTTCTGCCGGCTCTGACCCATATAATAAAATCGCATATTTTATGTATTCCGGAATTAAAAAGTATTGCTGCATCAATTATTAAATATTTTTTGTCGCTGTTAAGCCTTAATTTTTCTTTTATAGCGGATTCTATCCTGGGCAGCATAATATCATTTAAGCTGCAGAGCTTTTCTTTTGAAGAAAACACCAGTTTGCCGAGTTTCCTGTAATCAATCCGGCCATCAGCTTTTAGCACAAAATCACCAAAACATGTACTTACCTGTTCCCTGGCAGATTTGTCAGAAAAATAAATCTCTTTTGCAATTTTATCGGCATCTATTAAAAGTGAGTCTTTAAGGCAGCTTTGAAGATAACCAGCTGCGGTGCTTTTACCTGAACCGGTTCTCCCTGCAATTCCAATAACGAATATTTTTATCACCTTCCTTATAAAGACATTCGCCGTCCTTTTTAAGGACAATGATAATTGTATACTATTTTTCAGGCAAGGTAAGCATAAAACTTAAAAAATAAGTTTTTAATAGTATTTATTCTGAGCAGGCTGTGTTCATCAGGTTTATTGCTTGTGTTTATACGAGTTGCAGATGCTGATGTTTCAGCAGGAGCAATAGGGTGACCAGTTATATATTTATTATATATAATCTGCCTGGAAACAGTATTTTACCGTATTCTATTTATGCATAAAGAACTGCATTTACCAGCAATAAAGAGAATTAATCAAGGTTTGCTTCGTGTTTCATTTCTTCCAGGAGCTTTTTTATTGTCTCTTTTTTTTCATCGACTTCACTGCTCCGGGCCTTGTTTTTATCAACTTCAGTTTCAGTTGGCTCATCTGCTGCCTTTTCAGGCTCGGCACTATCGTCTACTAAATCTTCAACTTCAGCTTTTGTTTCATCTGTTTCAGATGCCTCGTTTTTTACAGATTTTGCTTTAACAGGTTTTTTAGTCTCTTCTGCTGCATACTCCTGCTGGTCTTCAGGTTTCTGGCTGCTATCGTCCCTGGTTTTTTTCTCTTCACCCAGTTCAGGATGCTCGACCTGCCTTACGCTGAATGCCATGCGCCTTTTATCAAAATCTATATCTATTATCCTTACAGACAATTCGTCTCCTATTTTTGCAATATCGCTTGGCCTTTTAACAGGGTCCACTGAAAGTTCTGAAATATGGACAAGCCCTTCCATGCCCGGCTCGATAAGGACAAAGAGGCCGAACTTCACAATTCTTGTAACTTTACCCTGGATGACATCTTTTATCTTGAATTGTTTGATTTTCTCGAGCCATGGGTCTTTCTGGGTCTGCTTTAAACCAAGAGATAGCCTTTGCTTATCTTTATCTATATCAAGGACTTCTACGCTTACTGCATCATTTATTTTTACTACTTCAGAAGGATGTTTAACATGGTTCCATGAAAGTTCAGATATATGTATGAGACCGTCTATGCCGTCTACATCAACAAAGGCACCAAAATCAGCAATGCTGGTTATTACACCATTCTTTATCTGTCCTACCTCTATATTGTCAAGCGCTGCTTTTCTCTGCTCTTTTCTTTCATCTTCAATAATTGCTTTTCTTGAAAGAACCACATTGTTGCGGTTCCTGTCAACTTCAATTATCTTGCAGAGGCACTTTTCACCAATATATGAGTTAAGCTCTTTTGTTTTTCGCACATCTATGAGTGAAGCCGGTAAAAAGCCCCTCAGCCCTATATCAAGAATGAGGCCGCCTTTTACGCATTCTATTACTTCTCCCTCGACCGTCTCTCCGTTCCTGTAGATTTCTTCTATCCTGTCAAAACTTCTTTCGACTTCGGCCCTTTTCTTTGAAAGTATCAGCCTTCCCTCCTGGTCCTCCTTCTGGAGCACCATGATGTCGATTTCTTCTTCGATTGCAAGGATTTCTTCAGGCTTTACATTATTCCTGATTGAAAGTTCGACCATCGGTATGACACCTTCTGATTTATAACCGACGTCAATGAGAACCTCATCTTTATCGATTTTCACCACTTTCCCTTTTAGAATATCACCTTCATTAAAGCTGATAATGGTAACATCATAGTTAGGCACAAGGTCCCCATTATCATTCTTTATCATGTAGTTTTCGTCTGTCAGCCTGCTAAAATTGTTATTTTTAATCATTATAAAAAAAATCACCCTCCATTTTTCAAATCAAAACCAAAAAAGGATATCATTATTAAAATAATTTATCAATATTTCAAAAAAAATATTCTTGCCTTGCCTTTTTTAAAAAGCTTGGTGCCGGAAGCCTTAAGGACCCGCAAAAACAGGCATTTGAAGGATAATTGGGAAGCTTCCGGTAAATATTAAACTGCAAAATATCAATTTTCAGATGTACCAGTTTTTCCCTGTTTTGATATCAACTTTGAGCGAAGCCTTGAGCCTGACACAGTTTTCCATTGAATCAATAACTATCGAACAGAGCTCATCAATATCTTTTTCCTTAAGTTCAAGCACTATTTCATCATGTACATGCAGTATCAGATTGCTGTCTAGTCCCCCGGATCTAAGTATTCCTGCAAGGTTTACTGTTGCCAGCTTCATAATATCTGCGGCACTCCCCTGAATAGGGGTATTGACTGCAAGCCTCTCGCCAAGGCTCCTCAGGTTTGCATTGGTGCTCGCAAGTTCCTTTATATATCTTTTCCTTCCAAACATGGTCGTTGTATAACCGGTACTGTATGCAGATCCAATAAGCTGGTTCATATATTGTTTGACGCCCGGGTACCGTGCAAAATACAGCCTTATGTATTCCCTGGCTTCATCTTCGGAAATTGACAGCCTGCTTTTAAGGCCGAATTCGGTCATACCATAGATTATGCCAAAATTAATTGCTTTGGCCTTCCTCCTCAGGTTTTCATCGATATCTTCATATTTTACGCCGAAGATCTCTGATGCCGTGCGGGTATGGATATCCTGTCCGGAATTGAATGCTTCAATAAGGTCGCTGTCACCTGAAAGGTGGGCAAGTATCCTTAACTCTATCTGTGAATAATCTGCTGAAAGAAGGGTATCGTACCCTTTGCCTGGAACAAATGCTTTTCTTATCTGGCGGCCGAGGTCCGTCCTGACTGGTATGTTCTGCAGGTTTGGATTATTTGAGCTTATCCTTCCCGTAGTGGTCCCAAGCTGATTATATGTAGTGTGAACCCTTCCGTCTGCAGGATCCACAAGGGTCGGAAGGACATCCAGGTATGTGTTTTTGAGCTTGACTTTTTCCCTGTAATCAAGGATTTTTGCAATAACAGGGTGAGAATCATAAATCGAATACAATGTTGCAGCGTCTGTCGAAAAGCCGGTCTTGGTTTTTTTTGTAGCCGCAAGATTAAGTTTTTTATATAATATTTCTGCAAGCTGCCGGGTTGAGTTTATATTGAACTGTGAATCGCATAAGCCGAAAATATCATTTGTCAGATCCTTTATATCCTGTTCATATTGTTTTATAAGCTTTTCTAAATAAGGCAGGTCTATATAAACCCCTTTAAACTCTATTAAAGCAAGCACTTTTATAAGCGGGCCCTCGATCTGGTGATACAGGTTTTCAAGGCCTTCTTTTCTTATATCTGATTCAAGTGCCTGTTTTATAAAAGGAAGGGCAGCCAGCCGGTAAAATGCTGTTTTATTTTTCTCTGCAAATTCTTTTATTCCGGGGAGTTTTGCCTGGCTTTCCTGTTTTTTGTCATCAAAGGAAAAAAACATCTGGTCCGTAGAGGGCCCTGGCTTTGTTGCATTCACTGGCTGAATTTCAATTGCTTGTTCATCTTTTTGCTTTTTGCCTGCTTCTGCAGCGGCTTTTTTATCACCTGGATTTTCATGCCCGATTATATTTAAAACACATTGCGATTTAATGTTTTCAGCTGTATCTGAAGTTACTGCTTCATAAAGCTCGTCAAAAGCAACATCCGGTTTGGACGGGTTCAAGAGCAGGTAGAGTATTTTAAGGTCAATTAAAGAAGCGTCCAGTTCAATGCCGTATTTCTGAAATAATTTGCAGATATGCTTTAAGTCAAATCCTGACAATTGCAGAGATGGATTGCCGGTAATGCCGGAAAGCTCTTTTGCTGTTTCATGCTGTAAAAGCGTTCTGCTGTCAAAAACCAGGAAGTAATCTTCACCGTCCCAAAATATTATGTAATCCTCTGTGTCTTCATGTCTTTCACTGTTTCCTTCAACTGGCTGCAGAGTGTCTTTTCTCACAGCATGAGCAGACAGGTATAATATATTTTTGCCCTTAAGTCTTTCTATTTGTGCTGTAGAGCCTTCCACTATATTTTTTACTGGCCCTGCCGCCTCTTTATCTGTTTCTTTTAAAGCCGCAGATTGCGCCCCGTTTGATGAACCGGTTTTTACAGAAAAATTACCGTAAATTGCTGCAATATCCCTAACCCTTTTTTTAAGGGTGTTGAATTCCAGAGAGTTGAATATGCTTTCAACTTTATTGTATTCAAAATCCTTAAAGGCTTTGCCCGTAATCTTTTCAATATCTATCTCAAGATTATCATTCAGTTCCGTAAGGGTTTTGCTTTTGTTTGCAGTGTCAATATTTGAAAAAAGCAGGTTCCTGAGTTTTTCGTTTTTTATGTTACCAAGGTTTTCATATATTGACTCGATGCTGCCGAACCTTGAAACCAGCTCAAGGGCAGTTTTAGGGCCGATTCCCTGTACCCCCGGGATATTGTCAGAAGAATCACCCATTAAAGCAAGCAGGTCCTTTATTTTTGACGGCTCCACTCCAAATCTTTCAATTACACCATCAGTATTATACAGGATAGTGTCTGTGATGCCTTTTTTCATTGAAATGACTTTAACTTTTTCAGATACAAGCTGCAGGATATCCTTATCGCCGGATAATATTATTATTTCATCAAAAAGGTCTAATGCTTTTTTTGCAAGCGTTGCTATTATATCATCAGCTTCAAACCCTGAGATTTCCAGGGAGCTGATATTTAAAGCTTCCATTACTTCCCTGATAAGCAGTATCTGGCCCGAAAGTTCTTCCGGCATCTTTTTTCGCCGGGCTTTGTATTCTTCAAATAATTCATGACGGAAAGTCGGCCACTTGCTGTCAAATGCACATATTATTTCATCAGGCCGCTGCTCTTCTGCCAGTTTCAGTATCATTGCAGTAAACCCGTATACTGCATTAGTAATAGTGCCTGTTGAGGTTATTATTGTCTGGGGCAGCGCATAAAAGGCACGGTAAGCAATATTGTTGCTGTCTACCAGTATTATTTTCCTTTTTTTTGCCATTTTTATACGAGTTCCTTTTTATTTAAAATCCAGGCCTGTTTTTTTGCTTTCCTTGATATAAAAAAAGATTAATTGTATTATTTCAAATGTGCCGGAGTGGCGGAACTGGCAGACGCGCTGGACTCAAAATCCAGTGGGCCGCAAGGCTCGTGTCGGTTCGACCCCGACCTTCGGCACCATTATGAAAGCACGTGCGCAAGCTTGAACAGTTCCCTGTCGATCCCTTTTTTATTATTCATGACATACTCTATAGGCACAGCCACAATATTTTTGCCCTGTATAGCGGTCATCACATCGCTCTTGCCGTCCATTATCATGTCAACTGCTTTTTTGCCGAATTCTGCAGCCAGCAGCCTGTCCATAGCTGAAGGCGAACCGCCTCTCTGAATGTGCCCCAGCACAGATATGCGGACCTCATGGCCGACAAGCAGTTTTATTGATGCTGCAACGTCGCTGGCTTTAGCTGCGCCTTCGGCAACAATTATAAGGGTGTGCCTTTTGCCCTGCCTGTGATTTTTTATATTGGAAGCCATTTTGGCAATATCCACCTGTACCTCAGGTATCAGAATATAGTCTGCAGCACATGCAACCCCGGAATTTATTGCAATGAGCCCTGAACTTCGCCCCATTACTTCTATGACAAATATCCTGTCATGTGAAAAGGCTGTGTCGCGTATCTTTGATACAAGGCTGATTATTACATTTAAAGCAGTATCAAAACCGATGCTGTAATCGGTCCCTGCTATATCATTGTCGATGGACCCCGGGATTCCAACTGCCTGCACTCCCCTGACATGAAGGTCGTGCACCCCGCGGAAAGAGCCGTCTCCTCCTATTACTATGAGCCCGTCCACATTGTTATTTTTAAGGTTGGATATAGCCTTCTGCATACCTTCCTCTGTTTTGAACTCTTCGGACCTCGCCGTATAAAGCATTGTTCCTCCGCGATCTATAATTCCGCCCACACTGTCTACATTAAGCTCTATAAAATTATTGTTTATTATTCCTTTATAGCCTTCATAAAAGCCTATTACTTCAAGGGATTTGTGCCTTGCATATCTTGTAACAGCTCTTATAGTAGCATTCATCCCGCTTGCGTCGCCGCCGCTTGTTATCATTGCGATTTTTTTTATATCTTTACCCATAAAAATCCTTTCCGGAAAATAATTTTAGCTTGAACCCTGCTGTTTATTTGCGCCTTGATTCAAGTTCGCTGTATATATCTTCAATTGAAATCTTTTTTTCAGCCAGCAGAACAAGCAGGTGATATATAAGGTCGGCAACTTCATAAATGACCTGCTTCTTTGACTGGTGCTTTGAGGCCAGTATGACTTCTATTGCTTCTTCTCCCATTTTTTTAAGGATTTCATCCAGGCCCTTTTTATGAAGAGATACCGTATATGAATTTT
>CAZGTW010000004.1:16047-41369 GCA_964528815.1 uncultured Actinomycetota bacterium
TTTTTAAGGATTTCATCCAGGCCCTTTTTATGAAGAGATACCGTATATGAATTTTGATTATCGCTTTCTATCCTTTCAAGTATAACGCCATAAAGTTGATTAATCGTGTCCATATCAGGCTGTCCGGAAGTCTGGCAAAAAGCCCTGCTAATGATTTCTCCTGCTGGTTGACTTACCTGCCCCATATCTATTTTATTGAAAAAACAGCTCATGCTGCCGGTATGGCAGGCATTTCCATGCTGTTTTACTTTTATGAGCAGCGTATCCAGATCACAGTCAAAACTTATCTCTTTTACTTCCTGGGTGTTGCCTGAAGTCTCGCCTTTGTTCCATAATTTTTTCCTGCTCCTGCTGTAAAACCATGTTGTGCCTGTTTCTAATGTCTTTTCAAGTGACTTTTTTGACATATATGCAAGCATTAAAACCTGGCCGCTTTTATAATCCTGTACTATTGCCGGTATTAAAATCCGGTTTTTATTTTCCATTTTATAACCTCACATCTATACCGCAAGATTTTAAATATTCTTTTGCCTGTTTTACGCTGAACTCTCCATAATGAAATATGGATGCTACAAGAGCAGCATCTGCATTAGCTTTGATAAAAACATCCCTGATATGCTCCAATCTGCCGGCTCCGCCGGATGCAATGACCGGGATATTTACTGCACTCACAATATTTGCTGTCAATTCAATATCATAACCGTCCTTAGTACCATCCTTATCCATGCTTGTCAGCAGTATTTCTCCTGCTCCAAGCCTTTGCACTTTTTTTGCCCAGTCAAGAGCATCTATTCCGGTCGGGGTCCTTCCGCCATGAATAAAAACCTCCCAGGATTGCGGCTCGTTTTTCCTGGCATCGATGGCAACAACTATGCACTGGCTGCCAAACATTGATGAAGCCGCTTTTATAAGTCCCGGGCTGGTTACAGCAGCAGTATTTATTGATACCTTGTCAGCTCCCTTTCGAAGTATCTCCCTGATATCTTCAATGGAACTTATCCCGCCCCCGATAGTATATGGGATAAAGACTTTCTCTGCGGTCCTGCTTGCAAGCTCAACAACTGTTTTGCGCATTTCGTGTGATGCAGTAATATCAAGAAAAACAACCTCGTCTGCACCTTCACGGTCATAAAACTCTGCAAGCTCGACAGGATCGCCGGCGTCCCGCAGGTTTAAAAAACCTACTCCTTTTACAACCCGGCCTTTATTAACATCAAGGCACGGTATTATCCTTTTTGATATCATTATATTTCACCTGCCGGCATTAATTGCTTCAATAAGGCTTATTTTCTCTTCATAAAGTGCCTTACCGATTATTACGCCTGTGACTCCTTTGCTTTCAAGCTTCTTAAGTTTTTTTATATCCTCTATACAGGTGATTCCGCCGGCAATTATGATATTGAGTCCGGAGACATCCAGCACCTTCCTGATGAGCCGTGTGTCAGGGCCCGAAAGCGTTCCGTCTTTTGTAATATTGGTAATGATTATTTCATTTATGCCTGACTGTTTCAATAAGGGCAGGAATTCTTCAATGCTGTAAGGCGTATCCTGCTGCCATCCCCTTGTATATATTATTCCTTTGCTGTCAAAATCCACACTGATTATGATTTTTTCTTTATATTTTTCCATGGCGCTGTCAAGAAAATTGCGGTCCTCCAGGGCCGCGGTCCCTATTATTGCCCTGTCCATCCCTGCAGCAATTACTTCATCCATATCTTTTATGCGCCTTATTCCTCCCCCGAATTCAACTTTAAGGCCTGTTTTGTTTTTTATTTTAGCAGCAATCCCCAGGTTTTCAGGAAAACCGGTCCTTGCCCCATCAAGATCCACAACATGCAGCCAGCTTGCGCCCATGGAACCCCACATTTCAGCAACTGCTACAGGGTCATTAAAATACTTCTTGCTTGACTTAAAATCGCCTTTAGTCAGCCTTACGCAATTGCCTTTTATAATATCTATTGCAGGTAATATTACCATTTCTTGCTCCAGTTATTATTTCTCCTGGTTCACAATCCTGAAATGTTTCTAAAATTTTCCAGTATTTTTAATCCCATTATACTGCTTTTCTCAGGATGGAACTGCAGGCCGAAAATGTTTTCTTTTTCAATACTTGATACAATATCTATCCCGTATCCTGTAGTGCTGCTGATTATTTCATCCTGTTTGCAGTCTGCATAATATGAGTGGACAAAATAAAAACTTTCACCATCATTTATTCCTCGCAGCAACCTGCTGTCCTTTTTTTTAATGAAAAGTCTGTTCCATCCCATGTGCGGTATTTTGACACCGGATGGTATTTTCCTGACAGTGCCTTTAAAAATACCCAGGCCCGGGCTTTTCCCGCCTTCCATGCTGAATTCAAACATCAGCTGCAGACCTATGCATATGCCAAGGAAAGGTTTTCCGGATTTAATGGCATTTACAGTGCAGTCATAAAGATTGAGCTCGTTGAGATTTTTTACTGCATCCCTGTAAGCGCCCACTCCGGGAAGAATTACTGAAGCAGCATTTTTTATAACCGAAGGGCTGGATGTCACTTTTACGTTTGCCCCTGCCTTTTTCAAGGCGTTTTCAACGCTTTTTATATTTCCCATATTGTAATTTATTATTGCTATATACATTCCTGTCCTGAGCACAAATAATATTTTTTATCTCTTTAATTGGTTTGGGGATTAAAACAAAAACCAGCCGGTTTTATATTTCTCTTTCTGCAAAAATCAGCACGCTGCAAGATAAAGGTTTAAATCACACCTTTGGTTGATGGAACCAGCCTGCCGGTCCCCTTTGCAACTGCTCCACGCAAAGCTATCCCGAAAGCTTTAAAAGCCGCCTCAATTATGTGGTGCGAATTTGTGCCCCTGTTCTTTTCAATATGCAGGTTAATTAAAGCATTGGTTGTAAGCGCAACAAAAAAATCTTCTATAAGTATCGTTGGCATGTTTCCTATTTTTTCACTGAGCATCTCAACGCAATAAGCCAGATATGGCCTTCCTCCGATATCCAGTGAAACAGTCACCCTGCTTTCATCCATCGGGATTATGGAAAATCCAAACCTGTTAATGCCGCTTTTATCAGCAAGGCATTTTGCTATAGCCATACCAAGGCAGATTCCTGTATCCTCAACCAGGTGATGGGGATCGGTCTCTGTATCTCCGGTTGCTTTAATGAAAAGGTCAAAATTTCCATGCTTTGCAAAACTTGAAAGCATATGATTTAAAAATGGTAAAGGAGTATCTATATCATATTTGCCGGTCCCGTCCAGGTTAAGTTCCAGGCTGATTTCAGTTTCTGCGGTTTTCCTGCTGATTTTTGCTTTTCTTTCCATAGCTTCCTTTTTTAATATATAAAATATTATTATTTTTTATTATTTAGCATTTCTTAAACCATATAATCTCACAAGTCAGTGGATTTTTTTATGCCTTCTTATATTATTTTATTTTTTTTTAATCTATCAAGGAATTCATTTATTTCATTGAATCTGAGCCTGTAGCTTACTCTGTTGGCAATAAGCCTGGTGGTGGAGCCCATCACAGTTTCCATTTCAACAAGGTCATTTGATTTAAGTGTACTGCCTGTTGCAGTTATATCAACTATCTCATCTGCAATTCCAAGAACAGGAGCAAGTTCAATAGAGCCATATAGTTTGATGATTTCCACCTGCATGCCTTTGCCGTCAAAATATTTCTTGGCAATGTTCGGATATTTAGTTGCAATCTTTATGGAGCCGAAATGTTCATATTTCTCCCTGACTGCTGATATGCTGTCTTTTCGTGTTGCTACAACGACTCTGCAGGTGCCATTTTTAAGGTCGGCCAGCTCAACGACATCTGATTCAAGTTCTTCCAGTACATCCTTTCCGGCAAATCCTATATCGCATGCCCCCTGCTCCACATATACAGGTACATCCATTGGCCTTGATATTATGTACCTGAAACCATCTTTTAAGGAAATCACAAAAAGTTTCCTTGACTCCTCAACCAGGGGCGAAGTATCATAACCCGAATCTTTAAGCATGCCGGCACAAACATTAAAAAGGTAACCCTTTGGCACTGCTATACTCAGGTTATATATATCGCTTTTAGTTTCCATTTTATTTTTCAAAAAGCTTTGCCTTCCTGGTACTGCTTTCTTTGTAATCATTGCTGAACTGAAAAACTTCAGCTTCATTATTCTTAAAATCTGCAACATAAGCAGACGATGCTTTCCTAAGCCTGCAAATCTCTGAAATGCTTTTATAGCTGCCGAATAATAATTCGACAATTGTTCCGGTTTTCCTGAGCTTGCCTGCAAGAAGCAATGCATTCCTGCACTCAGCCGGTTCCGCAATAATCAGGGCCTTCTTTTTTAAATTGCTGCTGAATATATCAGAGCTTTTAAGTGCCCTGTGCAGAATATCCACATCAAGTGCAAAACCTGTGCCCGGGACATTCAGGCCGAATTTTTTTACAAGTCCGTCATAGCTGCCGCCGCTTCCAAGAAGTTCTGTGATGCCGGGGGCATAGGCTTCAAATATGAGCCCTGAATAGTAACCGAAGTTTCTTACAATTCCCAGGTCTATAATCAATTGTCCCTTAAAACCTGCAGATTCACAGATATTATAAATTTCTGCTATATAATTAAAACCGGAAATCATTTTTTTATCACCGGAAAACTCGCATAGTCCCTTTAATTTTTCCATATCTGATGATGGCTTGATAAGCTCAAAAAACAACTCTTTTTTAGCTTCATCCTTTCCGGATAAAAGCTGCCCCATTGCCACCATATCCCTTTTTAAAAGCATCGACTTTAGTGATGCAGCTTCCCGGCTGTCAAGCCCGAGCCATCCTGCCGTCCCTTCAATAAACTGCATATTGCCGGCAGCAATACGGAAATCATTTATTCCCAGCTTGCTTAAAATATTCATCAGTATATTTAAGGCCTCAATATCTGAAGGCATTCCTTCAGGCCCTATCAATTCAAGTCCCGCCTGGTTAACAACCCTTTTTGCACCCTTTTGTATATCTGACTGCCTGAATGAATTGGCAAAATAAAAAAACCTTGCAGGCAGCATATCCTTTTTGAGCCGCATTCCGGCAAGCCTTGCGATAGGTACGGTCATGTCTGTGCGAAGAGAGACTATATTGCCGTCATTATCAAAAAAGCTTATCAGCTTATCCTTCCAGTCGGCACCGGCACCTGCAGAGATGTTTTTTGTATACTCTATTACGGGAGTTTTTACCTCTCCATAACCCCATCCGGTAAACTCGGCCCTGAGCATATCCTCTATTTCCCTTCTCTCATGAGCCTCAACAGGTAGAATGTCCCTGAAGCCGAATGGCAGTTTTAAAATAAGGTTTTCTTCTTTTTCTTTAAACATTTATCTTTATAATTAAATGATTTTCATAATATAAAAAAGTATTATATAAATTTATCATTATTTTTTCGAGAATTTATACATTAATTTATATCAGGTATTATATCCCATTTTATTTTATTACCGAATCCTGATTTCAGCTGTGTAAAAAGCGGTCCGGCGCAGCTGACCCTGTAATCAGCTGCAAGCTTATATTGTTTTTCAATACTGTTATCACTGCCGACTGATATTTTAAGTTCTACAGTTATTTCTCCCGGGTTGCCGCGGATTATTTCATAGAGCTCATTTACTGACTTTTTATCAAGGGAATTTTTATCAAGTATAATTACAAGGCTGCCATTTTCCTGCAGCTTTTCAGTCTCCGACACAACAAAGCCATGCTCATCTTTTAACTTATAACCGGCTGCATCACAGCTTTCGCTTCCTTCTTCGCCATTGAACCTGCCATTATCATCAGGGTCATTGATAGTTTCAGTATCATCGACTGCTGTATTTTCTGCTTTCTTTCTTCCGGTGCCCTTTATTGTATCGCCCTTTATATCTTCGACCTCATTTGCAATTATTTTTACCTGGTCCTCTTTACGGTCAAGTTTGCCTTTTACCTTTATAATGTGGTCAGTTTCGAGAATTGCGCGGTGTTTCTCAAGCACCGTAGGGAAAATGATTACTTCGATACTGTCTGAAAGATCTTCAAGGGTCACAAAATACATCGGCTGGTTGCTTTTTGTAATTATCTGTTTTATCTGGGAAATTACTCCTGCAATTGTCTGTGTTGATTTGTCTTTCTCTTCAAACAGGTCCTGGATGGAAATAAATCCTGAAAGAAGTTCCTGGTATTCTGCAAGAGGGTGCCCGGATATATAAAGGCCAAGCATTTCCTTCTCGAAGTTAAGAAGCTCCCTTGAAGAAAACTCATCAGTTATTTTATCCTGCTTATTACGGCCCTCAACATTATTTTCAATCCCTGACCCGAAACCTGAAAGAGAATCCATCCCTGCTGAAATTGCTTCATCAAAAAATGAATACTGGCCGGATTGTTTGCTCTTTTTTATTTTTGAAGCTTCATCTGTTATTTTTTCATAATTTTCAAGAAGATACTTTCTGGTAAGGCCAAGGGAATCAAACGCGCCGGCTTTTACAAGGCTTTCAATTGTTTTTTTATTAAGGACGCTGCTTTCGACCCTGGCACAGAAATCTTCGAAATTATTATATTTTCCGTTTGCTTTTCTTTCCTGGACTATTAGCTCAATTACATTTGAACCGACGTTCTTAATTGCTGAGAGCCCGAACCTTATTGATGCGCCGACAACTGTAAAATCTGCAAAGCTTTCATTTATGTCGGGCGGCAGCACCTTTATGCCCATCCTGTTTGCCTCGCTTATGTACTGGGCGACTTTTTCCTGGCTGCCCATTCTTATGCTCAGCAGGGCAGCCATGAATTCTACAGGGTAATTGGCTTTAAGGAAAGCTGTCTGGTAAGAAATCATGGCATATGCTGTGCTGTGTGATTTATTGAAGCCATACTCAGCAAAGTGGGTTATAAGCTCAAATAGTTTATCAGCTGTCTGCTCATCTATTATTCCTGCGCTCTTTGCGCCATTAAGGAACTTGCTCTTTTGTTTTTCCATGACATCCCTTTTTTTCTTGCTTATTGCATCCCTGAGTATGTCTGCTTCCGACATGGAAAATCCTGCCAGCCTTGAGACTATCATCATTATCTGTTCCTGGTACAGTATTATGCCATATGTTTCCTTAAGTATTGGCTCAAGGCTGGGATGGAAATATTTAATTTGCCTGTTCTTGTTTTTTGCTTCAACAAAATCATTGACCATGCCGCTTTGAAGGGGGCCGGGCCTGAAAAGTGCAAGCGTGGCAATAATATCTTCAAAACGGTTTGGCTTCAAATTAATTACAAGTTCTCTCATGCCTGAACTTTCAAGCTGGAACACACCAAGGCAGTCGCCATTTGAGAGCATCCTGTATGTTTTTTTATCTGCCAGATCTATATTACTGATATCAAGGTCTGCACCCCTGGCTTTTTTTATAAGGAACAGTGTCTTATCAATAAGCGACAGCGTCTTGAGCCCGAGGAAATCCATTTTAAGCAGGCCGATTTCCTGTACGTCTTCCATCTTGTATTGGGTCTTTATGTCACCGCTTTTTTCGTCTCTCTGTACAGGAGTGTAGTTATAAAGCTCTTCTGAAGAGATGACAATACCTGCCGCATGTATTGAATGCTGCCTGGCTTTTCCTTCAAGTGATTTTGCGGTATCTATTATTTCCCTGACTTTTTTATCGCTGTCATAAAGCTCCTGCAGTTCAGCTACTATTTTCAGTGACGCATCAATGGTCATATTAAGTTCCATGGGTACAAGCTTTGCTATTCTATCGACTTCAGCATACGCTACTTCAAGGACCCTGCCCGCATCCCTTATTGCCTGCCTTGCGGCCATGGTTCCAAAAGTTATCAGCTGCGCCACCCTGTTCTCGCCATATTTTTCTGTTACATACCTTATGACCTCGTTACGCTTTTCATCACTGAAATCTATATCGATATCTGGCATTTTTTTGCGCTCATCATTTAAAAATCTCTCAAAAAGCAGGTCATACCGCAGTGGTTCGATATCGGTTATGCCAAGCAGGTAAGATACTATGCTTCCTGCTGCAGAACCCCTGCCCGGCCCTACCCTGATGCCATTATTTTTTGCAAACTTTACAAAGTCCCATACTATAAGAAAATATTCTGCAAAACCCATTTTCTTAATGACAGCAAGTTCCCTTTCAAGCCTGCTGCCGATCTCTTCTGTTACAACGGCATATTTACCCGGTGCATTTTCGCTGCAGAGTTTTTTAAGATAATCATCAGGATTAAAACCCTGGGGTACCCTGAAGGGCGGAATTAATCCCAGATTAAAATCAAGTTCCACATCACACTTTGATGCAATTTCAAGAGTGTTTTCAATTGCTTCCGGATAATCTTTAAAAAGGGCGCTCATCTGGCTCATGTCCTTAAAATAATATTCCATAGTCCGGGGGAAAAAACCGCTTTTTTCATTTTTTTCAAAATCGATTTCCTTATTCTGCTCTTCCTGCTGTGCAAGCTTTTTTATTATATGGCTGATGCTGCTGTCAAGGTCAGAGTCCTGCGCCAGGTCATCACAGTATTTCCTGAAATCACCCATTGTGGTGCCCGCCTGTACGCAGAGCAGAAGGAAATGGTACTTGAAATCTTCCCTGTTAAGGTAATGGACATCATTTGTGCATACAACCCCTAAACCGGACTTCTGCGCAATATCATACATTATTGCGTTTATCTCTTTTTGTTTTTTTATTCCGAAATCTGTAAGTTCAAGGTAAAAATTATCCCTGCCGAATATTTCAATATATTCCTCCACTGCTTTTTGGGCAAGATCTGCCCTGCCTGATTCAATGCTTCTGGGGACCTTTCCGCTCATGCAGCCGCTGAGTGCAATAAGTCCGCTGCTGTATTTTTGGAGCAGTTCCGAATCTATCCTGGGTTTATAATAAAAACCGTCCAGAAATCCCAGGCTGACAAGTTTCAACAAATTCTTATAGCCTTCTTTATCTTTTACGAGAAGGGTAAGGTGATTATAGAGGTCCTCTTTTTTGTCTCTGTTGAATTTTTTATCGAATCTGCTCTTAGGGGCCTGGTAAACTTCACAGCCGATAATCGGCTTTATGCCGGCTTTCCTGGCTGCTTTATAAAAATCAATGGTGCCGTACATATTTCCATGGTCAGTAAGCGCAACAGCCGGCATTTCAAGGTCAACTGCCTTTTTTATCATATCATCGATTTTAAGGAGCCCGTCCAGGAGCGAATACTCGCTGTGGACATGCAGGTGCACAAAATTCTTTGCCATTTTTTATTTTTCCTGCTTCCTGTTATTTATAAGGCCCGCTGCATAACCTGCCCCGAATCCGTTATCAATATTTACGACACATATTCCGGGGCTGCATGAATTCAGCATTGTAAGCAACTGGGCAAGCCCCCCGAAACTGGCGCCATATCCAATGCTTGTAGGCACACCTATTACCGGGCAATCGACAATAGAGCTCACTACTCCCGGCAGAGCCCCTTCCATGCCTGCCACTGCCACTATGACATTTGAACTGTAAAGTTCGTCTTTAAAGTGCAGGAGTCTGTGAATACCGGCGATGCCGACATCATAGATTTTTTTTACCCTGTTTCCCATAAGATATGCGGTAAGCACAGCTTCTTCAGCAACAGGTACATCGGTTGTACCGGCACAAATGACTGTAACCCCGCCTTTTAATTCTTCATCGGGTTTTTTAAGCGGTGTGTATATCGCTCCGGCATTTTCATTAAACAGGATTCCCGGTACCTCATTTTTAAGCTGGTTATATATATCCTGTCCGGTTCTTGTTATAAGCAGTATTTCCGAATAATTCAGTATTTTTTTTGATATCTCAAGAATCTGGTTATAAGTCTTGTTCTGGCCGAAAATGACTTCAGGGAAATTGCGCCTCAATGACCTGTGGTGATCCACTTTTGCAAAACCAATATCTTCAAAATAGATATTTTTTATTTCGCTTATAAAATCCTGCTCGCTTATGCCGCCTTTTTTATAGTCTTTCAGCAGGCTTTCAAGGTGGATATTAATTTGCTTTTTTTCCTGTTTCTCTTCCATAGACGGGTTCTTTCAAGTAAAAGGTTTATAAATAATTACCTGTTTACTGCAATAAACAGAAATCTGCAGTTCCTGTCAGTTTGCTGCCTTCAATTATTATATAAGGACTTCATCATGAGCAACAGGTACGCTTAACAATATAATAATTAAAAATTATTGCTTTGAATAGTGAAATACTTTTATTTTTATATATAATATGAAAAATAATTATTCAATATGAAATTTATTTTTAACCGGAGGTTTGAAATGGCAGGCACCAGGAATTACAAGATCGCTGTAATGGGCGGAGACGGTACGGGCCCGGAAGTCGTGGCAGAAGGTATAAAGGTACTTAAAGCTGCGGGCAGCAAGCATGGCATTAGTTTTGATTTTACAGAATTTGATTTTGGCGGCGAAAGATATATGAAAACAGGTGAGACCCTGCCGGAATCAGGCATTGAAGAGCTGAAGAAATTCAAGGCAATCTATCTGGGCGCAATAGGGCACCCTGAAGTCGCCCCGGGCATATTAGAGCTTGGGATACTGCTGAAAGCAAGGTTTGCCCTTGACCAGTATATAAACTTGAGGCCTGTAAAACTTTACCCGGGGGTCGAATGCCCGCTTAAAGATAAGAAACCTGAAGATGTGGATTTTGTAGTTGTCCGTGAAAATACAGGATGCGTATATACCGGCCAGGGGGGTGTTACAAGGAAAGGAACACCATACGAAGTGGCATCCCAGCTAATGATTTATGACAGGCAAATGGTTGACAGGTGCCTTGAGTATGCTTTTGAGCTCACAATGGAGAGGAAAAAAGAAGGAAAGCCCGGAAAGCTCACCCTGGTGCATAAAACAAACGTGCTCACATTTGTCGGCGATTTGTGGTTCAGGGCATTTACAGAAATGGCAGCAAAATATCCTGACATACAGACTGATTATAACCATGTAGACGCTTCCTGCATGTGGATGGTCAAAAATCCTGAATGGTATGATGTAATAGTAACATCCAACATGTTTGGAGACATAATCACTGACCTTGGAGCAATGGTACAGGGCGGCATGGGAATTGCAGCCGGCGGAAATATAAACCCTAAAGGCACATCAATGTTTGAACCGATCGGGGGTTCTGCGCCAAAATATACCGGCCTTAATGTAATCAACCCTCTTGCAGCAATAGAAGCAGGCAGGATGATGTTGAAGCACCTCGGTGAAGTTGATGCGGCAAAATCAATTGAAAAAGCCGTAGCATATGTCTGCACAAAAGTTAAAAGCCTCAGTGCGGGCAAAATGGGTTACGGTACAAGCCAGATAGGCGACCTTGTAGCTTCAAACCTTTAAATTATATTAAATCTTTGAGGTTTCACCCAGATTCATAAGTCCATATACAATGCTGTCTTCAAGGGCCTGCCAGCTGGCTTCGATTATGTTTTCCGAAACGCCTATTGTGCCCCAGCTTCGGCTGCCGTCAGTGGATTCGATCAATACCCTTACGACTGCGCCTGTGCCCTGTTTTTCATCCAGGACCCTTACCTTAAAATCAGACAGTTTTATCTTTTTGAGTGCAGGGTAAAAATTAGCCAGCGCTTTGCGCATTGCACAGTCTAGCGCATGGACAGGGCCGTCACCCTCAGCAGTCTCTATTATCCTGTTTTTATCTACAAGTATTTTTACTGTTGCTTCAGATACCATAACGGAATCAGGCCTTTTTTCATTTAAAACCCTGAAACTTTCAAGGGTAAAGAATTTCTTTTTAACTCCTGCAACATCTTTTACCATTAATTCAAAGCTGCCGTCAGCAGCCTCGAACTGGTAACCCTTGTACTCAAGGTTCTGGACCATATTCAGTATTTTATTTACGCTTTCATTATCCTTTTCCAGGTTTATGCCGAATTCTTTTGCCTTCACTATAATGGATTTCTTGCCTGAAAGTTCTGAAACAAGTATTTCCCTTGTGTTGCCTACAAGCTCAGGTTTTATATGCTCGAATGCCTCCGGCGCCTTTGTAACGCCGTGGACATGCATGCCTGCCTTATGGGCAAATGCGTTCCTGCCAACAAATGGCTGGGTGCCGGGTGGAACCTGGTTTGCAGTTTCACTGATATACCTTGAAAGATTTGTAAGATGTTTCAGATTGCCTTCAGGAAGGCATTGCTTATTAAGTTTTATTTCAAGGTTCGGTATTATCTGGCAAAGGTCGGCATTGCCGCATCTTTCACCGTAGCCGTTTATGGTCCCCTGTACCATTGTGGCCTGGCTGAAATGCTCTATTGTGATTATAGTATTTGCAACTGCGCAGCCGCTGTCATTATGGCAATGCAGCCCTATTGGAGTATTTATCTGCATTACAACATCTTTTAATATCTCCAGTATCTCACCGGGAAGGCAGCCGCCATTTGTGTCGCAAAGCACAATAAAATCAGCATGTGCATCCTCTGCTGCTTTAAGCGTTTTTATTGCATAATCCCTGTCAAGCTTATAACCGTCAAAAAAATGCTCGGCATCATAAATAACTTCCGGGCTGTTTTCTTTAAGGAATTTTACTGAATCATGTATCATTTCAAGATTATTATCAGGTGTCGTTTCAAGCACTTTTTCAACATGCAGTATCGAAGCCTTACCGAAAATACACATGGTGTCTGCTCCGGAATCAAGAAGGACCTTAAGGTTTATGTCGCTGGCTGCTGGCGTGTCCTTGTATTTTGTCCTGCCGAATGCAACGATTTTTGAATACCTGTATTTTTTCTTTTTAAGCTCGTTAAAAAGTTCCTCATCTTTTGGATTAGATGCGGGAAAGCCCACTTCCACGTAATCGATCCCGATATCATCAAACCTCTCAACTATCTGCAATTTATCCCTTACAGAAAAGGATATGTTTGCGCTCTGCGCGCCGTCTCTTAAGGTTGTGTCAAAAACGTATATTTTTTGCTTCTTTTTTTCTGCCATTGTTCATCAAGCCCTTCATTATGCTTTATTTAAAATTATTCAATTAAATCAATGATTATATCCCCTGCCTGTGCCGTACCTGCCGGTTCTCCTGCATCTTCTTTTTCATTGTAAATATCGGCTGTCCTGCAGCCCTTATCAAGAAAAGTCCTTACTGCATTTTCAATTGACCTGGCAGCAGCGATATTTTTAAAAGTAAACTCAAGCATCATTGCAACAGACAGGATTGTTGCAAGCGGATTCGCAATACCTTTACCGGCAATATCAGGGGCGCTGCCATGTATTGGTTCATATAGCCCGAAACTATCCTGTCTTAGCGATGCAGAGGGGATGAGGCCGATCGAGCCGGCAATCATTGCTGCTTCATCGCTTAAGATGTCCCCGAACATATTTGATGTGACAATCACGTCAAACTGGCGGGGATCTTTTACAAGCTGCATTGCAGCATTATCAACATACATATGCATTAGCTCCACATCCCTGTAATCCCTGTGTACCTCAGTGACTATTTCGCGCCACAGCCTCGAACTTTCCACAACATTTGCTTTTTCAACAGAGGTGACCTTCCCTCTGCGCAACTTAGCCATCTCAAAGGCAAGCTTTGCAATCCGCTCTATTTCAAAGTCCCTGTATATCATTGTGTCATATGCCATAACAATGCCATTTTCAATTACCCTTTCTTTCTTGCCAAAGTAAACATCTCCTGTCAGTTCCCTTAAAAACAATATGTCCACATCTCTTATTATTTCTTCCTTTAAAGCTGAAGCAGAAAGAAGATTATCATAAACTTTTACAGGGCGAAGGTTTGCAAATAAACCCAGTTCCTTGCGCAGTTTTAAAAGGGCGTCTTCGGGCCTCGGGCTATCCGGCCTGGTGCTTTCCCATTTTGGCCCGCCTACTGCGCCAAGAAGCACAGCTTTTGATTCCCTGCACTTTTGGAGAGTATCATCAGTAATAGCAGTGCCGAAACGGTCTATAGATGCGCCCCCTATATCTGCAGTGTCACAGATTATGTCAAGCGCAAATAATTCAGATACTTTTCTGAGTACCCTTATGGCTTCATTTACTATTTCGGGGCCTATGCCGTCCCCTGGAAGTACAGTTATATTATTCATTTTATTTTTAACCTTTAGACAGACTTTTCTTTGTATAATTTATATAACCACCGCTTGATATGATTTCCTGTATAAAAGCCGGAACCGGATTTATTTTAAATTCCTGGCCTGTTGTGACATCTTTAATTATGCCTTTATCCATATCCACTTCAAGCTCATCGCCCTGGCTGATTTTTTCGGCAGCTTCTGCGCCGGGAATAAGCGGCAGTCCTATGTTTATTGCATTCCTGAAAAATATCCGTGCGAAAGTTTTCGCTATTATAAGTTTTACACCACTGGCTTTAATTGAAAGCGGGGCATGTTCCCTGGATGAACCGCAGCCGAAATTATCTCCTGCAATAATGATTTTGCTATCTTTTACTTTTTGCTTAAAATCTGCATCAAGGTCCTCGAAGCAATGTGCAGCAAGTTCCTCCTGGTTAATGGTATTTAAATACCTGGCTGGGATGATGACATCAGTATCGACATTATCCCCATACTTTATTGCTCTGTCCTTTATTATCATTGCTATAAAACCTCCTGTGGTACTGCTATCCTGCCTGCAATCGCTGAAGCTGCAGCCACTGCCGGCCCGCTTAAAATTACCTCGCTTTTTGGATGCCCCATCCTGCCAACGAAATTGCGGTTCGTTGTTGCAACAGCTCTTTCACCGGCAGCAAGTATGCCCATATGCCCGCCTAGGCACGGGCCGCATGTAGGCGTGCTTACCACACAGCCGGCCTCAATAAATGTCCTGAGGTAACCCTTTTCCATCGCCTCAAGATATATCTGCTGGGTTGCAGGAAATATTATTGTCCTGACATTTCTGGCAGTCCTTTTACCTTTAAGGATAGATGCTGCAATCTCAAGATCCTCCATCCTGCCATTTGTACAGGAACCAATGACAGCCTGGTCAATTTTAATATCACTGCACTGGCTTGCGCTCTTTGCATTCGAGGGAAGGTGCGGAAGCGAGACCTGCAGTTCGATATCTGAGCAGTCTATATCATACTGCCTGTAATATCCGGCATCACTGTCAGCATTATATATCCTGTATGGCCTCCTGTGCCTTCCTTCAAGGTATTTCTGGGTTGTACTGTCAAACTCTATTATCCCGAATTTACCGCCTGCTTCAATGGCCATGTTGCACATTGCAAACCTGGAATCCATTGAAAGGCTTTTAATTGCCTGCCCGGCAAATTCCATTGACATATAAAGGGCCCCGTCAACACCAATAAGCCCTATTGTGTAAAGAATCAGGTCTTTGCCTGTGACCCATTTTTTCAAGTTTCCGCTGTAATTGAATTTTAATGACTGCGGAACCATGAACCATGCCGTTCCGGTTGCCATTGCGACTGCAACATCTGTGCTTCCAACCCCTGTTGATGCAGCGCCAAGTGCGCCATAAGTGCAAGTATGGGAGTCGGCACCTATAATAAGGTCACCTGGAAGCACGAGCCCCTGCTCTGGCAGGAGTGCATGCTCAATGCCCATGCTGCCTATTTCGAAATAATTCTTAATAGATTGTTCATTCGCAAAACCACGGATGAATTTACACTGTTCAGCAGATTTTATATCCTTATTGGGTGTAAAATGATCCGGTACTATTACCACCTTTTCACTGTCAAATACCTTATCCACACCGATTTTTTTGAATTCTTCAATTGCAAGCGGCATGGTTATATCATTGCCAAGGACTATATCTACATTCGCTTTTACAAGCTCACCCGGTTCAAGATAATCCCTGCCGCAATGGGCCGCAAGTATTTTCTGAGCCATAGTCTGGGGTTTTTTTATATCATTCAATTTTTATAATGCTCCTTTTCTATTCTAATTTAAAATCGGGTCCTTTAAATAAATCATTCTGAACCAAAAAGCCGCACCCTGTTTAATGCATCAATATATGCTTTTATGCTTGCCTCAATTACATCTGTGGAAAGTCCCCGGCCCAGGGCCTGCTGGCCATCGGCTTTGACAATTATCTTTACAGCTCCTATGGCATCCCTGCCTTCAGTAACTGCTTCAATTGCATAATCGACAAGCTCCAATTTTACACCTGTCAGGCTGTCAATAGCTTTAAATGAAGCATCTACCGGTCCGTCTCCGTAAGAGGCGCTCTCGAGCAGATTGCCCTCGACCTCTATGCCGATAGTAGAAGTTGCTTTGATGCTTGACCCGTTAATGACCTGGTAATATTTGAGTTTATAATATTGCCCGACTTCCCTTATTTCATTATTGAGTATGGCTTTAAGGTCATTGTCGCTTATCTCTCCTTTTTTCTCAGCAAGGTCCTTGAACCTTTCAAAAGCTTTTTCAATATCTTCTTCAGAAAGCTTAAATCCCAGTTCTTCTATCCTTTTTACAAATGCGTGCCTGCCTGAATGCTTTCCGAGCATCAGTTTTGAGGCTTGGGAGCCTATGTCTTCAGGCTTCATTATTTCATATGTTGCCCTGTGTTTAAGCATACCGTCCTGGTGTATGCCGGCTTCATGGGTAAAGACATGCTTTCCGACTATAGCTTTATTAGGAGCCACAGCATAACCTGTAAGGTGCCTCACCAGACTGCTCGTGCGCATTATCTCTTTGAGGTTAATGCCGGTATAGAGCCCGAGGTCGTTTTTGCGCGTATCTATTATCATCGCAATTTCTTCAAGCGCAGCATTGCCCGCCCTTTCTCCGATGCCATTTACCGCAACCTCTATCTGCCCGGCGCCATGCTGGACAGCAAGTATGGAATTTGCTACTGCAAGGCCCAGGTCATTGTGGCAATGGACACTTATTATTACATTCTCTATGCCCTTTACATTTTCAAAAAGGTAAGAAATCAGGCTTGAATATTCCTCAGGCAGCGCATAGCCCACTGTATCCGGAACATTTAATACCTTTGCACCGCTTTTAATGACTTCCTCATACATCCTGCAGAGATAATCCCTGTCACTTCGTGTTGCATCCATTGCGGAAAATTCCACATTATCCGTATATTTTCTGGCGCGTACAACTGCTTCTTTTGCAAGCTGCACTGCTTCTTCCCTTGTCTTCTTGAACTGGTACTGAAGATGTATATCAGATGAAGAAATAAAAGTATGAATAACAGGATTTGCTGCATATTTCAGGGCCTCACCTGCTGTATCTATATCTTTTGGCACAGCCCTGGCAAGGACAGCAATGCTTTTGTTTCTTATTTTTTTTGAGATTTCAATTACAGCATTAAAATCGCTTTTTGATGAAATAGGAAAACCTGCTTCAATGATATCTACATTCAGGTTGTCCAGCTGTTCTGCTATTTCAAGTTTTTCCCTGACGCTCAGATGTATTCCCGGCGCCTGCTCCCCGTCCCTTAAAGTAGTATCAAAAATATTTATTTTCCTTGCCATTGCTAATCGCCATCCTTTATATACCTTTATATATTTACCACTTTTATATTTGTAAAACCTGATAACTTCTTGAACTGCCTGACCATGTCATCAGTAAGTTCAGAATCTATATTGAGGCCCATTACTGCCTCGCCGCTTATTTTTTTCCGCCCCACATGCATGGCAGCAATATTTATTCCAAGCTTTCCAAATGCCGTTCCAATCCTGCCTATCTGCCCGGGGACATCCTCGTACTTTATAAATGCCATGTACTTTGAAGGAACCATGTCAATTGCAAATTTATCAATTGAGACAAATCTTGGCCTGTTTTTAACACCAGTAATGGTCCCGGATATTGAAAGTCCGCTTTCTTTGCCGGTGCCTGAAAGCGTGATAAGGTTTATATAATCCTGCGACTGGCTGCTTCTTGTCTCTTTGACTTTGACACCGCTTTCCTCTGCAATAAGTCCGACATTTACAAGGTTTGCATTTTCACTTGAATATTTTCCAAGTATCTTAACAAGTATCATATTTGTAAGTATCTTGGTATCATAATCGGATATCTTTCCGAAATAACCCACCTCAAGGCTGTCCAGGCTTCCTTCAAACATGGCTCCAAAAAGGCTTCCCATATTCTCTGCAAGCTCAAAGAACGGAGAAATTGCTTCCATAAGCTCGGTACTTGCAGCAGGAAAATTAACTGCAAAAGTGGCCGGCTTTCCTGAAAGCACCATATCTACCTGCTCTGCAATCATAACTCCTGCCCTGTCCTGTGCCTCGTCTGTTGATGCTCCAAGGTGTGGCGTGCAGACCACTTTATCGATTTCAAACAAAGGCGATTCCTGGCACGGTTCGCTCTCAAAAACATCAAGGGCCGCTCCTCCGACCTGGCCGGAGTTTATTGCTTCTGCAAGATCCTTTTCTACTATTATCCCGCCTCTCGCTGAATTGATTATTATTACGCCCTTCTTCATTTTGGCAAATTCCTTGCTGTTAAACATCCCCAGAGTTTCCTTGTTTTTAGGAAGGTGAATAGTTATAAAGTCAGCAGCTTTATAGAGTTCCTCTGGTTTTGCTGCCCTTTCAATTCCAAGTGCTGCAAATTTTTCATCTGCAGTAAACGGGTCATATGCCACTACTTTCATGCCCAGGCCTATTGCTTTCTTGGCAACCAGGTAACCGATTTTTCCAAAACCTGCAATACCAAGTGTCTTGCCTTCTATTTCCATGCCCTTGAATTTGGATTTTTCCCATTTTCCTGATTTGGTTGATTTATCAGCCTCAGGTATCTTCCTGGCCAGCGCAAGCATCAGCCCTATCGCATGTTCAGCAACTGAAACACTGTTGCTGCCCGGAGCATTGACTACAACAACCCCTTTCTTGGTTGCTGATTTTACATCGACATTATCCACCCCGACTCCTGCCCTTCCAATGACTTCCAGATTATCGGCAGCTTCTATTATTTCAGGGGTCATTTTTGTCGCACTGCGGATTATTATTGCATTGTAATTCTTTATTTCTTTTTTAAGCTCTTCAGGAGGCAGCCCTTTTTTAAGATCGACGGTATATTTCTCTTCAAGCATTTTTTTTGCATTTTCAGAAATGCCGTCTGTGACTATTATTTTTTTCTTCATGCTTTTTTCCTCCTATTCGCTCATATAATTGTTTTCCCAGAAAACTTTCTGTACTTCAACTATTCCTGCTCCAAGTTCAAAATTCCAGTTCTGTTCCTTTAACGCAAATTCAAGGGCAGATATTGCTGTAAGCACATCAAATACGCCTACATAGCCAAGGTGGCCTATCCTGAAAATAAGCCCGGTAAGTTTGCCCTGGCCGCCAGCAATGGTAACGCCATATTTTACTCTCATGGTTTTTGTAAGCTGTTTTCCATCAATTCCTTCAGGTACCTTGAGGGAAGTAACAGATACGCCCCTTGCAGCCGGGTCGTTTACCAGGCATTCAAGCCCCAGCTTTTCACATGCCTTCTGGACAGCAAGTGCATTTACTTTGTGGCGCTTATATACTTTTTCTCTTCCTTCTTCAAAAAACATGTCAAGCGCCTTATTCATTGCAACAATAATTGAAATGCCGGGTGTCCACGGGGTCTGAGGAGGATTTTTTTCGACATACTTCCTGGCAGCAACAAGGTCAAAATAAAACTTCGGTATATTGGACTGTTCGATACTTTCCCATGCTTTTTTGCTTATGCTTATAAAGGCAATGCCTGTCGGTGCGCTGACTGCTTTTTGTGAGCCTCCACAGACAATATCCAGTCCCCATTCATCTACTTTAAGCTCTGAGGCACCGATTCCGCTTATTGCATCTACTATCAATAGCGCCGGATAATTTTTAACTACTTTGGCTACAGCCTCAATATCATTTAAAACGCCGGTCGAGGTTTCGCTCTGCTGAATCATTACACCTTTTATATCAGGATTTTCGTCAAGTATTTTCTTTACATCTGCAGGCTTTGCAGCCTCTCCCCATTCATAATCCAGTGCTATTACTTCAAGGCCGAATTTGGCGCTTATCTTTTTAAAGCGCTCGCCAAAATTACCGACATTTACCACAAGCACCTTGTCTCCAAGAGAAAAAGCATTTACAACTGCTGCCTCCATTGCACCGGTTCCGGAAGATGTAAGAACCAGCACGTCATTTTCAGTTTGCATGAATTTTTTCAACTTGTCTGTCAGCTCAGTGAAAATTTTTGAAAATTCAGGAGACCTGTGGTGCATCAGCGGCCTGCCGTGTTCAATCAGGACTTCATTAGAGATCGGGACCGGTCCGGGTGTCATAATATAGCTTTTCCTCATTGCATTTCCTTTCTTTTTTTTTAACCATTTATAATTTTTATAGAATGCTTTATGTTTTCATGTAAATAAAAAATAAATGCTATTTTTTGCTGCCCCGGCTTATTGCAACTTTTCCGGTCCTGACAAGCTCAAGTATGCCATAGGGCCTGAGCAGCTCTTCGATTCCCTGTATTTTCCTGCTGTTTCCGGTTATTTCTATTACAAGTGATTTTTTGCCGACATCAACTATATTCGCCCTGAATATGTTCACTATTTCCAGTATTTCGGCCCTTGTATTGTTTTCAGCATTTACTTTTACCAGCACCAGCTCACGCTCAACAATATTTGCAGGATCAAGTTCCTGTATCTTTATTACATTGATAAGCTTGTAAAGCTGTTTGACAACCTGCTCTATGCTGTGCGTCTCTGCATTTACAACAAGGGTTATCCTTGAAATGCTTTCATCATCTGTAGGGCCGACAGCAAGGCTCTCAATATTAAACCCGCGCCTTGAAAAAAGGCCCGAAATTTTTGCAAGCACTCCTGCTTTATTTTCAACTAAGACCGATATTATATGATTGGCGCTCATTTATCTCACCTTCCAGATATAGTTAATCAAATTATTATTCGCAATCTATTGTACATTCCACTGTTGAGCCGGCAGGAACCATAGGGTATACGTTTTCTTCCCTTTCTATCCAGAAATCAACTATTACAACATTATCAGTTTCCAGGGCCTTTTTTATTGCACCTTCCACTTCTTCTTTCTTTTTGACCCTTATGCCGACGGCCCCATATGCTTCAGCCAGTTTGACAAAGTCAACGCTGTTGTAAATATTGGTATGGGAATACCTTTTATCCCAGAAAAACTCCTGCCACTGCCTTACCATTCCGAGGTACCCATTATTAAGTATCATTACTTTTACAGGTATTTTATTTACAACTGCTGTAGCGAGTTCCTGTGAGACCATCTGTATGCTCCCGTCGCCGGCAATATCAATTACTGTTTTATCCGGCATCCCCACTTTTGCACCGATTGATGCCGGCAGGCCAAACCCCATTGCTCCCAGTCCGCCGGACGATATAAAGGTCCTGGGCTTATCAAATTTATAATACTGTGCAGCCCACATCTGGTTCTGCCCGACTTCAGTACAGATTATCGCATCGCCGCCTGTCAGCTCGTAGATCTTTTCGATTATAAATCCCGGGCTCAGGCCGTCAAATTCTTTTTTATATTTAAGAGGGTACTGTTTTTTAAGTTCTGCAATGCTATCCAGCCACTCACTGCGGTCCGGGCCGCCTTTCTTATCCACATATTCTTTATATCTTTCCAGAAGGTCAGCAAGTACGTTTCTGGCATCTCCTACTATTGGTATGTCAGCATTTACATTCTTACCGATTTCAGCCGGATCTATATCGATATGTATTATCTCTGCATTTTTGGCAAATTCAGATAACTTACCCGTTACCCTGTCATCAAACCTGACCCCAACTGCTATAATAAGGTCAGTCATTGTAAATGCCAGATTCGCATATTTTGTGCCATGCATGCCTGCCATGCCCAGGGAAAGCTCATCAGTATCAGGAAATGTTCCTTTTCCCAGAAGGGAATTTATAACCGGGATCTTTGAATACCTTGCAAAAGATGTGAGTATTCCAGATGCCCCGGAAGAAGTGATTCCCCCGCCTGCAAAAATAACAGGTTTTTTACTGTCGTATATTTTCCTTGCAGCATGGATTATCTGCTTCGGGTTACCTTTATATGTGGGCTTATAGCCCTCAAGCTTCATCTCAACTTTTGTGCTCTCTTCAATGAGGCCCTTTGATATGTCGACAGGGATGTCAATAAGAACGGGCCCCGGCCTGCCGGTTGAAGCAATATAAAAAGCTTCCTTGATTACAAGCGGCAGATCCTTTATATCCTTAATAAGGTAATTATGCTTTGTAATGGGTGCAGTTATACCTGTAATATCCGCTTCCTGGAAGGCATCTGTGCCTATCACATGTGTTGCTACCTGCCCGGTTATTGCCACAACTGGAATCGAATCCATATATGCGCTTGCAATGCCGGTAATTAAGTTTGTTGCACCAGGCCCGGAAGTGGCAAGGCATACTCCTACCTTTCCTGTGGCTCTTGCATATCCATCTGCTGCGTGTGCGGCTCCCTGCTCGTGCCTTACAAGTATGTGCCTTATGTCACTGTCAAATATTGCATCATATATGGGTATGACCACTCCACCGGGAAATCCGAATATTACCTCTACTCCTTCTTCTTTCAGACACTTCATAAGCATTTGTGCGCCTGTTATTTTACCCATTGCAATCTCCCCCCAACTTAATTAGTAACAACTTTATAACACCACTTTTTTGATTATATCATAAAATATTTTTTTTAAATTTATTATTCTCAATAGTTTTTTCACTGACTGTCCCGGCTTAAAGGGCTATTCCAGTACCGCACCCTTTGAAGCTGACGAGACCATCCTTGCATACCTTGCAAGATACCCTTCTGTTATTTTAACAGGAGGTTTAGTCCACTGTTTCCTTCTTTGGTCAAGCTCACTGCTTTCAACTGCCAGGTTAATGCTGTTATTGCTGATATCTATCCCGATAATATCTCCCTCCTGGACAAGGGCAATGGGCCCGCCTTCCTGTGCCTCAGGTGATATGTGGCCTATTGATGCACCCTTAGTGGCCCCTGAGAACCTCCCGTCTGTTATAAGGGCGACTTTTTTGTCAAGGCCTACACCGGCTATTGTCGATGTCGGGGTCAGCATTTCCCTCATCCCCGGGCCTCCTTTGGGTCCTTCATATCTTATTACAATAACATCTCCTGCCTTGATGGAGCCGTCCATTATTGCTTTAACCGCATCTTCTTCTGAATCAAATACCCTTGCCCTGCCGGAGTGTGTTAACATTGACGGGTCGACTGCAGATTTCTTGACAACACAACCATCCGGCGCAATGTTTCCCCACAGTATTGCAAGGCCGCCATCTTTAGTGTAAGGATTTGAAAGGGGCCTTATGATTTCTTCATTTGCTATTTCACATCCGGATATATTGTCTGAGACATTATTGCCGGATACAGTCATGCAATTCCCGTTCAAAAGGCCATTTTTATAAAGCTCATTCATAATAGCCTGTATGCCGCCGGCATAATAAAGGTCCTCGATATAATTACTGCCTGCCGGGCTTATCCTGCAGATATTCGGTGTGGCCTTGCTTATTGTGTTTACAAGCTCCAGTGAAAAATCAACTTTTGCTTCCTTTGCTATCGCTGTGAGATGGAGTATTGTATTTGTAGAGCAACCCACTGCCATATCGACCCTGAGGGCATTTTTTACAGAATCAATATTGACAATATCACGGGGTCTTATGCCTTTATTGACAAGTCCGATTATTTTCATTCCTGCTTCTTTGGCAAGCCTGAGCCTTTTTGAAAATACAGCAGGAATAGTGCCATTGCCTGGAAGAGCAAGCCCTATTGCTTCTGAAAGGCAATTCATTGAATTGGCAGTAAACATCCCTGCACAGCTTCCACAGGTCGGACATGCCTCATCTTCCAGCAATGAAATATCTTCATCACTGTATTTTCCCATCTTATAGCTTCCCATAGCTTCAAAGCATGAACTGAGGTCAACCCTTTTGCCCTTGAACCTGCCTGGAAGCATAGGGCCCCCGCTTATTAAAATCGAAGGGATGTTCAGGCGCAAAGCAGCCATTATCATGCCCGGGATTATCTTGTCACAGTTTGGAACAAGTACGATTCCATCAAAACCGTGCGCCATACAGACAGACTCGATACTGTCAGCAATGAGTTCCCTGCTGGCAAGTGAATAATTCATTCCAGGATGGTTCATGGCAATGCCATCGCATATCCCGATTGTAGAGAAAACCTGCGGTGTGCCCCCGGCCATCAGTATCCCTGTCTTTACAGAATCTACTATATTATCAAGGTGCATGTGGCCGGGTATTAAAGTATTGGCAGAGTTTACTATGCCAATAAGCGGCCTTTTTAGTTCCTGGTCTGTCATGCCAAGTGCCTTAAAAAGAGACCTGTGAGGCAACCTGCTTATACCCCTGGTTACTTCTTCACTTTTCAATTATTCCTCCTGTCTTTAAAAACCCTGTCTCAATAGAGACTTTATATTTAAAACCCTTTAATATTTTATTAATTTTATTGGCTATAACTAATTACAATCCTTCCCTCCAATGCAGCGGCGGCAGTTTGTTTTGCTTTTGTAATAAAGTTTGAATGATTTTTTGGGTTAGGCCGGAAACTGATCATCCTGCTTTATTAGAGAGCAATACCGCCGGATAGCACCACGGACAGCACAATGACAGATAGCACAATACATGATATTCCTGAAATTGAAATATCAGTAGCTATATTCGAGTTAATTGCAATACTTTTAAATTTATCTGTCATTTATTATCTCTCTAATTAGTATTGGGTAAAAATGTTAGCATAATCACAAATATTAAACAATAGTTAATATCTGTGATTTTTATATGGAACTAATAAAGGCCCCGAAGCTATCCGGAGCCTTTATTTTTTCTTTAATATTTAAGGATAAATAATATATCCCGTATTTCTGCTGTTTATTAATTATTCTGTCAGTTTCTTTCCACAGCCAGGACAGAATGCTGCACCTTCCTGTACCGGGCTTCCGCATGACGGGCAGAAGTTTTTCTTTACATCCTGCGCTGACTCTTTAGGAATCTGTGGAGGAGCAGGCGGCTGCTGTATTACAGGCTGTCCTGCCGGAGCGACAGGAGGTTTTCTCCTCATTACTACAATTATTATAACGACTATAAGCACTATTACTAAAAAGCCGACAACAGCTATTACTATTATTGCCCACATTGGAAGACCGCCTGTTGCTTCTTTTTTCCCGGCTGCTGCTGTTTCAGCTGGCCCCTGTGATGATGTCTCTGCTGCTACAGTTTCCTGGCTTGTTTCAGGTGCCGTCTCCGCACCTGCAAAAGGCACATCATTTCCCATGTTTGCCTGTGCTTTTGCTTTATATTCCTGTGCAAGCAAATGCCCCGCACTGAGGTTGAGTACGGCATTAAAATGTGCCATTGCTTCGCTGTAATGGTTTTCCTGAAACATTGCAAGGCCCGTTTTCCATTCA
>CAZGTW010000004.1:41469-42553 GCA_964528815.1 uncultured Actinomycetota bacterium
CATTGCTTCGCTGTAATGGTTTTCCTGAAACATTGCAAGGCCCGTTTTCCATTCAAGGTCTACCTGGCCGAGTTTGTTTTCAGTATTCAATAACATCTTGACATCATTTGCGGGTCTCAGGTAATTATTTGTATCATCAGTTCCCATTGTAAGGATACCGATTATTTTTCCGTCTTCTTTACCCAGCACCGGCCCGCCGCTGTTTCCCGGCCTTGCGTCACCCTGCACCTGCAGGACTTCGGTGCCTGCAAGCATTACCTTGCCGCTGATATTACCCTGGGTAACAGTCGGGCTTAAAGGGTTATCCTGGCCGATATCAGAGGTCCATGGATACCCTATTATTGTAACCTGGTCGCCGACGCTGACCATTGATGAATCACCTATCATTGCAGAAGACAGCGCCCTTCCTGTCTGGGGTGCGATCCTCAATATTGCAACATCCCTCTGGTTTCTGGTGCTCATCTCAACGACTTCAGCCCTTATAAATGTGTTGCCTGGGTTATCCGGAACATTGGCAACTGCGGTATTGAACTGTACCCATACTTCCATCTCTGGTTTATCCACATTATATCCGACGACTTTATAGTTCTCATATATCCAGTTCCAGTCTGCCTGTGTGAGATTATAGTAATCATCAGGATAGGTATCAAAAATATACTGGTCAAGGATTGTATACTTGAGGTTGACTTCATCAGCTTCCCTTGCATCAACCATGTGTCCTGCAGTCACTATTGTCCCGTTATCCGGATTTACAACAAAACCTGTGCCCCCAAAAGGGCCATAAATATACTCGTTAGCGCTGTAATCCTGGAAATTCGGGTCATAGACAATTGCATAATAAACAGTTGTTATGTAGCAGATTGCAGGCTGTACAAGCAGCCACTGGTCCGCTGCAGAGAACTGGTAATTCTTTCCGAATTCCAGGGCAGCATCTGCAGTTGTACCAGATGTGCTTTCCTCGGCTGCAAGAACTGGGGTGATGCTTAATGTAAAAGCTATCACAAGTACGACAATCAGAGCCCTGAAGAAGTTCCTCTTCATTTAAACCCCTTCCCTTTTAAGAAATTTTTAATAATTATTTTAT
>CAZGTW010000005.1:0-16086 GCA_964528815.1 uncultured Actinomycetota bacterium
GGGACTTAACCCAACATCTCACGACACGAGCTGACGACAACCATGCACCACCTGTCATAATGCCATTGCTGGCGGCCATATTTCTACGGCCTTCATTATGATGTCAAGCCTTGGTAAGGTTCTTCGCGTTGCGTCGAATTAAGCCACATGCTCCGCCGCTTGTGCGGGCCCCCGTCAATTCCTTTGAGTTTTAGCCTTGCGGCCGTACTCCCCAGGCGGGACACTTAATGCGTTAGCTTCGGCACAGAAAGCGTCGATAACTTCCCACACCTAGTGTCCATCGTTTACGGCTAGGACTACCAGGGTATCTAATCCTGTTCGCTCCCCTAGCTTTCGCGCCTCAGTGTCAGCAACAGCCCAGAAAGCCGCCTTCGCCACTGGTGTTCTTCCTGATATCTGCGCATTTCACCGCTACACCAGGAATTCCACTTTCCTCTGCTGTGCTCAAGTATACCAGTATCACTTGCAATCTTTAAGTTAAGCCTAAAGTTTTCACAAATGACTTGATAAACCACCTACGCGCTCTTTACGCCCAATAATTCCGGACAACGCTTGCCTCCCCCGTCTTACCGCGGCTGCTGGCACGGAGTAAGCCGAGACTTCCTTATTGGGTACCGTCAATACTTAAGGCTATTAACCCTAAGTACCTTCGTCTCCAATTGACAGAAGTTTACGATCCGAGGACCTTCATCCTTCACACGGTGTCGCTGCGTCAGACTTTCGTCCATTGCGCAATATTCCCTACTGCTGCCTCCCGTAGGAGTCTGGGCCGTATCTCAGTCCCAGTGTGGCCGACCATCCTCTCAGACCGGCTACCCATCATAGCCTTGGTAGGCCGTTACCCTGCCAACAAGCTAATAGGACGCGGGCTCATCTTAAAGCGGAGGCCTTGCGGCTACCTTTACTATATAAATCATGTGAAACATATAGCACATCCGGTATTAGCACCTCTTTCGAGGAGTTATCCCGGTCTTTAAGGCAGATTACCCACGCGTTACGCACCCGTTCGCCACTAACTTTGAAAAAGTGTTGCCACTTTCTCATCGTCCGTTCGACTTGCATGTATTATGCACACCGTCAGCGTTAGTCCTGAGCCAGGATCAAACTCTCCATGAATACTTGTAACTTATTATTAATAACTTTTTCAAGCTTCTAATAATAAGTGTTGATCTGGTTAATTAAAAAGAAATTACGTTTTAAGAAACGTTTCAGAACCCACACTATTTAGTTCTCAAAGAACATAGTCACTGGAAAATCCAGAACACTTGTTTGCTTAATGCTCGCAGCACAATATCATCTTGCGATTCCTTTGTCAATAAGCAATTGAAAAAAGAAGAAAAAACTTTGTGCCCCGAACACAGTTTTAAAAAATCCTGCTCAATATCGGCATTGAGCGAAGAGTATTATATCACTTAGGCATATTAAGTCAATAGCATTTTCTAAAAAAGTTATATAAAAAATACTGATGAATTTCAGCTCATTTGCAGCTTAAAAAACCCTTTATCAGAGTTTCATCAGAACTGCAACATGATTTATTCATCCCCCAATTTGACTTCTCCCATTATATCAGAAATGATCTTTTTGGCAGAAGCTTTTTCTTTTTTTATACCTTCCTTCTTTACAAGCTCTTTTTCTACCGTTTCCTTATCAATTGCGGGCTTATCATTTTTCGCTGTGCTTTTACCGGGATCAGAAGAACCGGTCTTTAGGCCTGCTTTTTCTTTGATAACGTCTTCGACTTTCCTGAGCACATCAGGATTCTGCATAAGGAAAACCTTGGCATTTTCCCTTCCCTGGCCTATCCTTTCTTCATTATATGAATACCATGAACCGCTTTTTACAATAATTCCCATATCTGCACCGATATCTATCGCACTGCCTTCCCTTGATATTCCTTTGCCGTACATTATATCGAATTCTGCGCTCTTGAATGGCGGTGCAACCTTATTTTTTACTACCCTTACCCTTGTCCTTGAGCCTACAACATCAGTTCCTTCTTTTATATTGTCTATTTTCCGGATATCGAGCCTGACTGAAGAATAATATTTGAGTGCTCTTCCCCCGGGGGTAACTTCAGGATTTCCAAACATCACTCCGATTTTTTCCCTGAGCTGGTTTATGAAAATAACAGCAGTGTTTGTCTTGTTTACCACCCCGGTAATTTTTCTAAGTGCCTTTGACATCAATCTTGCCTGCAGTCCCACATGCATATCTTCCATTTCACCTTCAAGTTCAGCTTTGGGAACAAGAGCCGCTACTGAGTCAATCACAATTACATCAAGTGCACCGCTCCGTAGCAGTATCTCACAGATTTCCATTGCCTGTTCACCGTTATCCGGTTGTGACAGAAGCAGTTCTTCAGTATTTACCCCAAGTGCCCTGGCATAAATAGGATCAAGCGCATGCTCGGCATCTATGAAAGCAACCGTTCCGCCTTCCCTCTGTGAATTTGCAATGATGTGGAGAGCAAGAGTGGTCTTACCGGAAGCCTCGGGCCCGAATATTTCCGTTACCCTGCCCTTGGGTATTCCGCCCAGTCCAAGCGCAATATCAAGTTCCAGCGAACCGGTTGGTATTGCGCCAATGCCAGTGGTCATATCGTAAGCGCCCAGCTTCATTATTGCGCCCTTGCCGTATTGCCTTTCAATCTGTGAAAGGGTGTTATCTATTATCCTGTCACGATCATCTTTATCCATAATTTCCTCCGGATGGGATTATATATTTGTATAAATACACTTAAACATATATTAGCATTTATAAAAAGTTCATTCAATAACTTTTATTGAATTTTTACCTGTTGCTAGTTTATTTTAATGCAAATTCTTCAATAATAGTATATAGTGCGCCGGCAGGATTTAACTTGCTCTCAAAAAGAGTGAGCCTGTCACAATGTAATGCCCCAGGATATGACAATTCCGCAATTTCATAAATTGCCGACAGATCCACTTTTTCCCTGACTCTTGCTATGGTAATATGAGAGACAAATCCCCTTTCTTCTTTTTTTATGCGTATTTTTGCAAGGTTGTTTTCCAGCACATGGAATAATTCTTTAATTTTATAAGCTCCAGGACCTGCACCTGCAAACAATATCCTCGGTGAATAGACAGAAGGAAAAGCTTCAAATTTTAAAGAGAGCTCAAAATCAAAACTATTGAAATTGCCTGCCGTTTCTTTTAACGCCATGGAAACTTTCTGTATTTTTGAAGTATTGGTATCTCCCAGAAACTTAAGTGTAAGATGAATGTTTTCTGCTGGGATAATCCTGACAGCTTTTTCACTGCCAAAATATTTTTTTGCCTGTTCATGAAGATATGATTTTACATTTAAAGGCAAATCAATTGCTATAAACAGCCTTTTTACATTATTTATATTGTTTTTATCCGGCGATTGTGGCAATTTTTTATTTTAGCTAAACGGATTTGCTTTTTTAAAATATAAACAATATTAATCCAGTGTTTTATAAAACAGAAAACCTAAATCTTAAGGATTGCAAGCCTTAACCTGTTCAATATGAACTGTGCGGTCCTGAATTTAATATCTGCCCTTGTGCCTATGAACTGTTTTTCATAGAACTCTTCATATCCATCAGGGCCCGCTATGCCTATGTAAACGAGCCCGATTGTTTTGCCTGCTTCAGGAGATGTCGGGCCGGCTATCCCTGTTGCGCTTATTGCAAAATCAGCATTAAAAAGCAGGAGTGCCTTTTTAGCCATTTCCATGCATACATCCCTGCTTACTGCACCTTTTCTGTTTATAAGGTCAGCGCCCACACCCAGTATATTCTGTTTTGCAAAACTGCTGTAAGATACGACTGAACCAAGAAAATACTGTGAGCTTCCGGGTGTGTCTGTAATAAGGCTTGATATCAGCCCCCCGGTAATGGACTCTGCTGTGCATATAGTAATATTTTTTCCGGATTTTTTTATTGCTGCTTTTATGCTGTCGCCAATGGCTCCGTCACCTTTCCAGTAAATATGGTCACCAATGACTTTCTTGATATTTTTTTCTACTATCTTAAGATTTTTATCGCATTCCTGCCCTGAACCGGACCTTGCAATAAGCATAATCTTTATAAGGCCCGGGTTTGCAGTAACTCCTATTTCCACACTCAGTTTCTTTGCCAGAGGTTTTATGTCTCTTATAGAAAACTCCATCTGGCTTTCGCTTATATCGGTGGAAAGCAATACCATCTTCTTTATAATAATATCTTTGACTGGCTGGCTGCCGCCCGGCTGGCTCGAGCTTTTTTTCTGTCCTGTGAAATCCTTAATACAGGGCATTACATCGTGCCTGAACATATCCTCCATTTCCCTTGGGACCCCGGGAATCGAAAAGATAAGGCCGTTTCCATATTTTACAATAAACCCGGATGCGCTTCCTATCCTTGGCTTTATTGGAGCTGCCCCTTCAGGTATATATGATTGCCTTTCAAGATTTTTAATGACCTGGTCATTTTTTATATATTTTAAAAACTTAAGGCTTGAACTTTTTAAAGCATCCAGCTTGACAAGCTTTCCGCCCAGAAACTCTGCCACTGCCTCTCTTGTAAGATCATCGTCAGTCGGCCCCAATCCGCCGCTTATTATCACTATATCGCTGTGCCGGCAGCAAATTCCCAGGGCATCAACAATATCTTTCATATTATCCATTACTGTAAGCATGTAATTGCACTCCAGGCCTGCATCAGTTAAAAGCTCTGCAATAAATTTTGAATTAGTGTTTGCAATCAACCCAAGATTCAGTTCAGTACCAATTGAAAGTATTGAAAATCTCAAAGTTTATCTGCCTCCAAGCATATCTTCAAGTTCATCTTTTGTAACAAGCACCTCGCGCGGCTTGCTTCCATCATATCCTCCAATAAAACCTTTATCCTCAAGCTGGTCTATTATCCTTGCGGCCCTTGAGTATCCGAGCCGCAGCTTCCTCTGGAGAAGTGAAGCTGAAGCATGGCCTATCTCAACTACTACCCTTAAAGCATCATAGAGCAAGTCATCATCTTCAAGTACCCTTTCTTCTTTTCTTACAAACCGCTCTGTTATTTCCTGGTTATACTCAGCTTTTCCCTGGTTCTTAATATAATTTGTGATAAGGCCTATTTCCTTTGTAGTTACAAAAGCGCCCTGCAGCCTTTCCGGCCTGCTGGAATTGGGCGACAGGAAAAGCATGTCACCTTTTCCTATGAGTTTTTCTGCGCCGCCATGTTCAAGTATCACTCTTGAATCAGTATAATCAGTTACCTTGAAAGCAATCCTTGCAGGTACATTTGTCTTAATAAGCCCTGTTATGATTTTAACTATTGGTTTTTGTGTGGAGATTATCAGATGGATACCGACAGCTCTTGCCATCTGAGCTATCCTGCATATGCTGTCTTCGACTTCTGCTGCAGCGACCATCATCAGGTCCGCAAGCTCGTCTATAATTACAAGGATATAGGGAATGGGTTTTAAATCACTATCTTTAGTCGCATCCCTTTTTGCCATAAAATTAAATTCTTCCAGGTTCTTGCAGTTATAATCCAGCAGCATCTGCAGCCTGTTTTTCATCTCTTCAAGCACCCATGAAAGCACTGTTGCTGCTTTTCTGGGATCGACTATTACTGGAGCAAGAAGGTGTGGAACACCATTATACATGCTCAGCTCAACCATCTTCGGGTCTATCATAATAAGTTTTACCTGGCTTGGTTTTACTTTCATAAGCAGTGATATTATCAATGCATTAAGGCAGACGCTTTTGCCTGAATTTGTTGCCCCTGCTATCAGTATATGCGGCATATTATTTATGGTCATATGGACCACCTCACCTGAGAAATTCTTACCCAGGGGGATTGTAAGCAAATCCTGCATTGACTTATCTTCTGACTGGAAAATATCACCAAGAGTTACAAGGCTCCTTATTTTATTCGGGACCTCTATTCCAATAGCTGATTTTCCGGGAATAGGTGTTAAAAACCTCAGGTCTGGTGAACCAAGCGCAACGCAGAAGTCATCTTCAAGGCTTAAAAGCTTGGACACTTTTACACCCTGTGAAAGAGTTACCTCATAAAGTGTAATCGATGGCCCTCTTGTCACAGATGCTATCTTTGCAGGCAGGTTGAAATAGTAGAAAAGCTGGTTTAATGTGTTTACGCTTTCTGCAACGTTTTGTTTATATAATTTCGGAGAAAGGACCTCTGACTTATGAAGTATGCTTACAGGCGGAAGCTTGTAATTCTCATCCATTTCACTGTCATCGGTAAGAGGTATCTTTAACTGGCTTGCAAGTTCTCTTGACAATGTTGAACTGCGGGTGCTGCCCGGGCGCTGGTCCCTTGCCCCTGCCGGGCCTTCGCCCTGGGCCCCAGCTCTTGCATCCTGCCTCAACACATTGGCGGAAAGAGCTTTTTCACCGTCAAAGACTTTCCCTGAAGATTGTGCCCCTTCCCTCTTAATAAGTCCCTTTTCCTCATAGCTTATTATCTTAGGCAAAGCATTTTCACCATGCATCCCTTTTGGCCCATCCTGGCGTCCCATGGAAGCCTGCACGCCGTTTCTTGTATCCTGGCCCCTTGAATGCATATTCCCTGCATCCTGGGGCCTTCCTGCACTGTTATCTTTAAATATTACGCTGCCATCACTGGCTCTTAATGCCCGGCCTTCTGCACCTGCTCTTCTTGCAGCAATTTTTCTGCTTATATCGATTATTGAAAGCCTGGTAATAATGAGGATACCGATTATTATGAGAACTGAAAGAATAGTAATTGCTCCGGCTTTGCCTACAAGCTTATAGAGGCCGTAAAAAACTCCTGCACCTATTATGCCGCCCCTTGTACTGACAAGCAGCGGGTCAAAAACATTTGCATATTTAAAGTTGTTGCTGATTATTCCGGAGATAGCAATATAGACAAGGAAAAAGCCCCATGCAAATCTTGAAGGCAGGTATTTTACCCTTCGGATAAAAAAGCTGATGCCCCATACAAAAAGCAGGAACGCAAAGAAGTACTTTGTAATGCCAAAAACATATGAAAGGAAATTATTGATATAATCTGTGATTATACCGGGTCTTCCAAAACTGAAAAAACTCAGGAAAAAAAGTACCGATATCATCATTATAACAATACCGTATACTTCCTGCCTTCTACTGACGTATTGCTTTTTTACAACCTTATCAGATGAACCTGGCTTCCTGATATTTGTTTGAACCTTTCCTTTTTGATTGGACCGCGCTTTACTGTAATTATTGCTGCTTTTTTTGCCATTTTCTTCAAACATTTTCCGCCTGCCAATTAAAAAATGTTTGTATTTTTACTTTTAATGCTTTTATTTTTTGCTATGTTTTTAATTCTATCACTTTTGATAATATTATAGGCTTAATCCTGAATTTTTTTAAAATAAATTTTTCAAGGGCATCATTTACCCTGGACTCTATCTGAAGGCTGTTAGTAATATTATCATTAAAACATTTATTTACAGTTTCTGCAGCAGCTTTTTTTGTTTCTTCAAGTACCTCGTTAAAATCATCCATATATATTATCCCTTTAAATACAAACACAGGTTCCTTTATAAGCTCCTGCCTGGTTATGTCTACAAGTATGCTTAGAAAAATAATCCCGTTCCTGCTCAAAGTTTTCCTGTCCTTAAGTACCGCATCTTCAGTGTTTCCAAGCCCGAACCCGTCTATATAGATATTCTGCAGGTTTATATTATTGGATATCCTGACCATATTATCATTTAATTTAAGTATATCCCCGTTCTGGGCTATCAATATATTATTGTGTGCTACTCCTATTGATTGAGCAAGCTTGGCATTCTGTATCCTCTGCTTATATTCCCCGTGCACAGGAATATAATAGGAAGGTTTTATCATATTTATCATCATTTTTATTTCTTCCCCCTGCGCATGTCCTGAAACATGCACGCCGGCGATTGATTCATAAAATACATCTGCGCCCTGCTTAAGAAGCATATTGATTGTACTTGAAATCGCATTTTCATTTCCGGGTATGGGCGAAGCAGAAATTATAACCATATCCCCCTTCATTATCTGGACCCTCGGGTGCTCATTTATTGCCATTTTTCTCAGTGAGGAAAGAGGTTCGCCCTGGCTGCCTGTGGAAAGCAGGACAATCTTCTTTATCGGGAACTCATCTATTTTTGTAATAGGTATCAGGGTATTTTCAGGGATTTTTAAAAATCCAAGTTCGGAAGCTATTTTTATAGTTTTAAGTATTGTTTTTCCTGAAGCGGCAACTTTCTTATCCAGTGCTTTTGCCACATCAAAAACCTGCTGTATTCTGTGAATATGAGACGCAAAAGTTGCTACTATTATCCTTTTTTCTGCAGTAATGAATTTTTCATAAAGGGTCTTTCCAACTTCCCTTTCAGGCAGCGTATACCCTTCTTCTTCGGCGTTGGTGCTGTCACAGAATAATGCCAGGACCCCTTCCTGCCCGGCCTTTGTCAGCTTTGAATATTCAGTGACCCTGCCGTCTATCGGATGCTGGTCAAACTTGAAATCCCCCGTATGCACAATCGTGCCGATTTCTGTGCGCATTATCAGCCCGATATTATCAGGGATGCTGTGGTTTACCCTGAAAAATTCAATATTAAACGGTCCTAACGCAAGGCGCTCGTCAGTATTTATTTCATTTAAAATATTACCTTCTGAAATTAAATTTCCATTCAATTTGGACCTGATAAGCCCGAGCGTCAGTTTTGTCGCATAAATCGGGACATTGTCAGGTGCAAGTTCCTTTAAAAGGAAAGGAAGCGCCCCTATATGGTCCTCATGGCCATGAGTTATTATTATTGCCTTTATATTGGATTTATTTTTTTTAAGATATGAAAAATCCGGTATTAAAAAATCAATGCCGGGGAGAAAGTCATCAGGAAACATCAGGCCGCAATCAAGGACAATTATATTATTATCCTTTTCAAAAACTGTTATATTTTTCCCTACTTCATTTAACCCGCCCAGAAATAAGATTTTCAGACTGCTTTTTTTTGCCATCAGTTGTATTTTTTATTTTAAATCATATTTTTCCAGAATTTTTTTAAAGGCAGAAAGTTCATTGTCATTCATTTCATAAAGCGGCAGACGCACCGGCCCGGCATTTATCCCATACAGGTTTAAAGCTGTTTTTATGGGTACAGGATTTGCAGTGATAAATATTCCATAGAATATGTCAAGCAGCCAGTTATGCATCCCGGCAGCTTCCTTTATATCCCCTGCCTTAAATCTTTTAATCATCTGCTTTATTTGTCTGCCGACAATATGTGACGCCACGCTTATTACGCCATGGGCGCCTATTGAAAGCATGGGCAGCGTATCGCCGTCGTTTCCGCTGTATACAAGAAACCCTGGCCTGCACTCTCTTATTTCTTCAGCAATCTGTCGAAAATCACTGCTCGCTTCTTTTATCCCGGTAATATTTTCTATTTTTGAGAGCTCTATTGCTGTTTTTGAACTTATATTGCATCCTGTCCTTGATGGCACATTATATATTATTACCGGCAGGTCGACTGCTGATGCGATTGCCTTAAAATGTGCGGCAAGCCCTTCCTGGCCCGGTTTATTATAATATGGGGTGACAACCAGGATGCAGTCCACGCCTTTCTTTTCGGCCTGTTTTGAAAGCTTTACAGAATGAGCTGTATCATTTGAACCCGTACCTGCAATAACTTTGGCCCTGCTTTTTAAAAAATCAGCGCCGAGTGCAAAAAGCTCAAGTTTTTCTTCATCTGAAAGAGTCGGAGATTCACCAGTAGTTCCTGATAACAGTATAGAGTCGCTGCCGTTTTCAATGAGATGCTGCATGAGTTTTTTTGCAGATTCCAGATCCAGCCTGTAATTGCTGTCAAATGGTGTTACCATTGCGGTAATCAGTTCACCAAAATCCATTAAGCGCCTCCAAATGTCTTACTTCTTTTTTATTTATAAATATTAAATCTGTTGTTGGCTATACCACTTATATCAGAAGTTTAATATAATTGAATTTATTATAATTCAATGATTTTGTCCAATCCATAAGTAAAACTGCCAAGAGTGCCGATTTTTTTTATTGCAAGGACCAGCCCCGGATAAAAAGATGTACGGTCCGTGCTGTCATGCCGAAGTGTTAAGGTCTGGCCGGCTGTACCGAATATTACTTCCTGATGGGCAAGAAAACCGGGCAGCCTCACGCTGTGTATATGTACCCCTTCATAAAATGCGCCCCTGCTGCCTTCATGACTTTCTGTCTCATTTTCTCTTAATCTTTTTATCCCAAAATTTTTGGCAGCAGAAATGCTGTCTGCTGTAAGCAGAGATGTGCCAGATGGGGCATCCCTCTTTTTTTCATGGTGAAGTTCTATTATTTCGCATGCGTCAAAATATGATGCTATCATTGCAGAAATCTTTACCATAAGGACAGCGCCTATTGAAAAATTGGGTACAATAAAGACTTTGCTGAGGGAAGATGCCGCTTTTTTTTCAACTGAAGAAAGCTCCTGCTTTCCAAGTCCTGTTGCTCCCACTATAATGTCTATGCCATTGTCAAGGGCCCAGTTTATTGACAGAATTGCTGCCTGGGCATTTGTAAAATCAATTATAAGGTCCGGCTCCAGCCCTGCAATCTCATCCCAGCTGCCGTAAACTTTTTTCCCTGTGGCGCCGCAACCTGCAATTGTGCCGATATCCCGGCCGATATCGTATTTGTCAAATCCGCCAATTACTTCAACCCAATCTTCCTTTAAAAGGCCGGAAGTCATTGCCCTTCCCATTTTTCCGCAAATGCCGGCCATTATTACTTTTTTCATTTTGCCCTCCCGTTTTGAGGCTTGCCTATTAATACCAGGCTCATCCTTTCAGGGTCGAAATATTTTCCTGCTATATCATTTACTTCATCTATTTTTACTTTATCTATCCTTTTTAGTATATCATCAATTGTAACTACTGTTCCATCCATCAGCAGTGCCTTACCGAGCCGAAACATCCTGGAACTAATGTCTTCCACTCCAAGGACAATATTGCCCTTGGTGTTTTCTTTCGCAATATCCAGTTCTTCTCCGGTTATACCGTTCTTTTTTACATCATTAAGCTCGGCATTTATAAGGTCCATTACTTTACCTACTCCCGAAGGCGAAGTCGCAGCGTATATCGCAATTATTCCTGCATCAGTATACTGGGTATTGCTTGCAAAAATCGTATATGAGAGCCCTTTTTCCTCCCTGACTTTTTGAAAGAGCCTGCTGCTTATGCTTCCTCCAAGTATATTGGTAAAAAGTGAAAGCGGGTACCTGTCAGTACTTGCCCTTTTACAGCCCGGCCCTCCATAACATATATGGCTTGCTTCTGTTTTGCTTTTGTAGATTTTATTTATACCTTTTGGTTTTTCTTCAAGTTTGGTACTTTGAACGTGATTTGGCCTTTTGATAAATGTTTTACCTTCCATTTTTTCTCTTACTTTTTCCACCAGGAGCCCGTGGTCAATATTTCCGGCAGCTGAAAGGACGATTCCATTAAGGCTGAAATTTACATCAAAATAATCTTTTATCTTCATTTCATCCAGGCTGCTTAGGGATTTTCTGGTTCCCAGTATTGAAAGGCTCAGTGGGTGGCCCGAAAAAATGATATCATAGAAGTAATTGAAAATATCGTCTGAAGGATTATCCTTAACCATTTTTATTTCTTCAATAATTACTTTTTTTTCCAGTTTGATATTTTCAGGCAGAAAAGAAGGGTTGGTTATTACATCAAATAGCAGCTCAAGACAATTATCAAGGTGAGTATCTATAAAATCTGCATAGACACAGCTGTTTTCCTTGTCTGTAAAAGCATTGAATTCCGCGCCAAGGGAATCAAAAGCAATAGCAATATCCCTGTAGGTCCTCTTATTTGTCCCTTTAAAAAGGAGATGCTCTATAAGATGAGTTATGCCATTATTTGAAGAATCTTCATTTCTTGAACCCGAAGGTATCCAGAACCCCAGTGAAATTGAACGGAAGTGAGGAATGCTTTCACTTATAATCCGCAAGCCATTCCCAAGCTCTGTTACCTGGTAGCTTTCGAATTTAAAATCATTTGAAATTGCTATTTTATTTTAACTCCATTAAATTTTTGTACTTACAGTTCTGGCTACTTTAAAGGTCCGACCTCTCAAGGGAAATCTTTTTATCCCTCCGGTCAATTGAACAAACCCGGACGCCGATTTTGTCGCCCATCTTCAGGTATTCTTCAACATTATTTATCCTTTTATTTGCAACCTTGGAAATATGGAGAAGGCCGTCAATCCCGGGGATTATATTTATAAATGCGCCATAAGAAGTAATCCCTACAACGGTCCCTATGAATTCATCGCCTTCATTTATATCTTCAATTCCTTTAAGCATAGCCTCTATTTTTTTGCGTGCCATCTCAATGCTTTTCTGGTCACTGCAGGTAATTGATACTACGCCTTCACCGTTTGAATCAGTTATATCTATCTCATCAAGTTCAAATTCTTCCTTAAGTGATTTGATGTTCTTGCCGCCCGGGCCAATTACTTCACCGATTTTATCTTTTGGTATCTTAAACGAAGTTATTTTTGGTGCGACTTTTGCAAGGCTCTCCCTTGGAGCGCCAATGACCTGAAGCATTTTATCAAGAATGAATAACCTTCCTTCTTTTGCCTGATAAAGCGCTCTGCGCATTATTTCAATATCGATTCCTTTAATCTTAATATCCATCTGCAATGCTGTTATGCCATTTTTTGTACCGGCAACTTTAAAATCCATGTCGCCATAAAAATCCTCGATACCCTGGATATCCGACAGTACGACAAAATCATTACTTTCGCCCTTTACAAGTCCCATTGCTATGCCTGAGACCGGATTTGAAATCGGGACACCGCCATCCATGAGAGCAAGTGTGCTTCCACATACGCTTGCCATCGATGTTGACCCGTTTGATTCCAGTATTTCTGATACGAGCCTTATTGCATAAGGGAATTTTTCTTCATCCGGTATCATTGGCTCAAGCGCCCTTTCTGCAAGTGCCCCGTGCCCGACTTCTCTTCTTTTTGGACCCCTCAATGCGGCAGTGTCGCCTGTGGAAAAAGGCGGAAAATTATAGTGGTGCATATATCTTTTAAACTCAAGCTCTTCAAGGTTATCCAGCCTCTGTGCCTCTTTTACGGAACCGAGCGCAAGAATTGTTAGAGCCTGTGTCCTGCCTCTTGTAAACAGCCCGGTGCCATGTGTTGTATCGGGGAAAAGCCCAACATCGCAGGAAATTTTCCTTATCTCTTCAGGTTTTCTCCCGTCGGGCCTTATTTTCTTTTCAAGTATTATTTTTCTTACGAGTTCCCTTTCAAGGTCCTTCATGCAGATGTCTATGCTTATCTGGTCATCAGGATAGAGCTCAAGGGCTTCCTTTTTAACTTCTTCGCTGATTTTATCGAACTCTTCAGAAGCAAATCCTCTTTTTCCTTTATCAAGTATTGCCCTGCTTTCATCACCGGATGAGAACTCCAGTACTTTTTCAAGCACCCCTGATATTCTGCTTCTGGCAAGCAGATCTATTTTTTCCTTCACTTCTTTATTGACCTGAAAATACTCAAGCTGCTTCTTTTCGAAGCCGGCGTTTTTTGCAAATTCAATCTGTGAATCAATGATTTTCCTGATTTCAGGTACTGCTTTTTCAATTGCATCCAGAACAATCTCTTCACTTGCTTCACGGCCTTTTGCTTCTACCATTAAAATAGCTGTCTGTGTGCCGGCAACAACAATGTCTATTATGCTTTTTTTAAGTTCTTCATATGAAGGATTGATTACCCATTCGCCATCAACATTTCCAATACGGACTGCACCAATTGGTTCATAGAATGGTATATCAGATATATAAAGTGCGCAGGATGCGCCATTCATTACCATCACATCATAAGGGTGTACCTTGTCCACAGATAATATAGTTGCTATGACCTGGACCTCATTCCGCAGATTTTTGTCAAAGACCGGCCGTAATGGCCTGTCTGTCAACCTTGATATCAGTATTGCCTTATCAGTAGCTTTTCCTTCTCTTTTAAAGAAACCGCCGGGTATCTTGCCGGCTGCATACATCCTCTCCTCAACATCTATTACCAGCGGAAAAAAATCAATATCTTCCCTGTAATTTTCATTCATTGTGGCAGTAATAAGTATCCCGTTCCCGCCGCTTTCCATCAAAACTGCTCCATTCGCCTGTTTTGCAAGCTTTCCTGATTTAAATGTTATAGCTTTGCCTGCAATTTCGAATGAATAATTGTTTTCATTGCTGTTTAAATTTTGCAATTATAAAATTGACCTCCTCAAAAAGCCCTGCTTATAGTAAATATTTATCCTGAATATCTTAAAAAACCGGACTATTTCCTTAGTCCCAGGGATTTAATTAATTTCCTGTAACCATCAAGGTCATTATTCTTTATATACTCAAGAAGTCTTTTTCTCTTTCCAACAAGCATTACCAGACCCCTTCTTGAATGGTGGTCCATTTTATTTCCCTTTAAATGCTCATTTAAAGTATTGATTCTTGAAGTCAGGATTGCGACCTGGACTTCTGCTGAACCGGTGTCATTCTCATGGATCCTGAATTTTTCAATTATTTCTTTTTTATCTTCTTTCAACAATGTCAACTCTCTTTTTCACCTCCGTTAAAAATATCCCGTAATAATTTATCATAAGTGCCATGCTATTACAATTCAATATCAGCAGGGTTTATATAATGGCACTGCCTGCCCTATTTCTTATAATCATTTATGACTATCTTAAAATAGTCTCCGGCAATACTTATATCTTTTTTTACCTGTCCTATAAGGTCATCACGGCTGACAAATTTTTTTTCGTCTCTCAGTTTTTTTAAAAAAATCACTTCAATATTAAAATCATAAATATCTCCGGTAAAATCAAGTATATGGGACTCGACCCACTTCCTTTTCCCGTAAAAAGTCGGGTTATCCCCGATATTTATAACAGCAGGCATCATCCGGATCAATTCTTTCTTTTTTTTATCTGCGCATATGTCCCCGGCACTTACAACTTGCGCCTGCAGATTGACAAAACCTGCATAAACCCCGTCAGATGGTGTAACATATTTTTCAAAGACATCGATATTGGCTGTAGGGAAACCCAGCAATCTGCCCCTGCTGTCTCCTTTTATGACCTTACCTTTTAATGACGGGTCCCTTCCCAGAAAAAGCTTTATCTTTTCAATATCCCCGGCATTATAAAATTCTCTTATAAGGGTGCTGGATACTGGACTGCCATCTATTTCCAGTATCGGCACCTCATTGATTCTTACTCCGCATGGCCCAAGGCACTCTGCTAAAAAGCCTGTTCCGCCGGACGCATCTTTGCCAAACTTAAATCCTTTTCCTATAAAAATCTCGCTTACATTCAATTTTTCTATAAGTATTTCCCTGCAAAAATCCCCCGGCTCAAGGCCCGAAAAAAACCTGTCAAACTTTGCTACAACTATATAATCTGCTCCAAGCTTTTTTATGAGTTTTAATTTATCAGCATAAGGTGTTATAAGCTTTTTATATAACTTTCCATGAATGATATTTTTTGGCGGTTTATCAAAAGTAAAGACCACACTTGTGCCATTATTTTGCGCTGCTTTGCCGATACATTGCTTTATTATATCCTGGTGTCCCTTGTGTACCCCGTCAAAGAAACCAAGTACAGCAAATACTGCCTGGCCTTTAAAAAATCCCTTATTTACTTTTTCAAGCCTTATTATATTCTTCAAGAGTTTCCATATAAAAATGTCTCACAATTAAAAACTACTATATTTTAGTTAAATAATTAAAAATTACAACTTTATTTTTTACTATCAAATAGTATGCTGTTATTAACTGCCGTAACCTATGATTTTTTTTGCGGTTTCTATATCAATAATTGAATTTTTATACTCTGCAATCACCCCGGGCAGCGCAATCCTGTCTATTTCATCAGCATCAATACAGTCCTGCAATTTAAAATTTCCTATGGCACTCCTCTCAAGATGAGTCATTGTCGCCCCGCATCCCAGGCTCACACCTATTTGAAAAATAACTGACCTTATATATGTGCCGCTGCTACAATGAACGGATAATTCTGCTTCTGTACCATTAAAAGA
>CAZGTW010000005.1:16186-19080 GCA_964528815.1 uncultured Actinomycetota bacterium
GCAAGAGGGTCAAGAGTTCCCGAGTGTCCGATTTTTTTTAAAAAAAAACTCTTTTAAACCTTCTTATTACATCATAAGAGGACATGTAAGTCTTCTTGCGCACCAGGATTATTCCATTGAAATCTTCCAGTATGCCTGATTTGTCATCATTTTTTCCCATTAGTTACTGCCTTAAAAATACCTTTTTATGAAAAATCCTATTGAGGCCTGACTGCCTCTTCAAGTTTTAATACAGCTTCTTTTAATGTCCCATTAAAGGAATATGCCGATGCCATTTTATGGCCGCCTCCACCGAATACGGAGGCTATTTCAACAACATTATAATCAGGGTCAGATGAGCGGAGGCTTATCTTATACCTGTTTTCCCCGACCTGTTTTAAAAGAGCAGATATTTTTGCTTCTGACGCACCCCTGAGTATCTCAATAATACCGTCATTTGCTGAAAAAGGAAGGCCAAGCTTTGTAAAATCATCTTTTAATACATAAGAGTAAATCAGTTTTTTTGATTTTTCTAACTTTACCCTTTTTAATACTTTTTCAATAAGCTTGAATCTGTTAAAAGGTTCATTTTCATATATGTATGAAAATATCTTTGCAGGGATTATGCCGAACTCCAGCAGGCGGCTCACTATCCTGTGCACATCGCTTGTCGTATTTGAATACTGGAACCTTCCGGTATCTGTCAATATCGCTGTATATATGCCAAGAGAAATATCATAATTAAGAAGGTTGCCAAAATTTTTTACTATAAAGTCATAAAGTATCTCAGAAGTTGCAGATTTTGCAGGGTCCACAATGTTAATATCGCCATACATTGTATTGCCCAGGTGATGGTCCATATTTATTATTGTTTTTGACTTCTGCGTTATCTTTTCCACCGGTATCCCGAAACGGCCTTCATCTGCACTGTCAAGGCAAAAACATATGCATCCGTTACTTGCACAAAAATCCCCCGGTCCCGGCAGGTCTTTTCTTATAAGTTTTATAAAAGGAAGGAAATCATACTGGTAAGGTAAATCTGAATTGCACACCATACAGGCGTTTTTGCCTGCAGATTTTAATAAACCGTAGAGGGCAACCTGGGAACCAAGACTGTCTCCATCCGGAAAATCGTGAGCAATTATCAGAAAATCATTGTTTTCTTTTATGATTCTTTTTATTTGTTCAAACTCTTCGTCAATTTTATTTGCCATGCAAATATAGCCCTGCTTTCAGGTAATTTATTCTTCCTTTTTTCTAAGGTTTTCCAGTAATTCTGATACTTTTATGCCGTGGTCTATTGACTTGTCTAAAATGAATTTAAGCTGGGGCATTGCTTTCAGCCTGAACCTTTCTTTCAGGTTCTTCTTGATAAAACCGTCACAATGCCTCAACCCTTCAAGGGATTGGCTGACTTTATCACTATCGCCCATTATGCTTACAAAAATATCAAGGTAATGGTAATCGCTTGAAAGTTTGACATCGGTCACTGTTATAAAGCCGATCCTGGGATCCTTGAGTTTTGTGTTTATTATAAAACTTATTTCTCTTTGCAGATCTATTTCTGTTTTTTTTATCCGTTCCATTTTTTAAACCCTTCGGAAATAATTACAATAGAGTTACATGAAATAAAATTATGCAGATTCTTCTTATAAAGAGGTTAGCAGACACATCTGTAAAATTGCAGACATTTACTGTTTTACTTCTACCTGTTCATATACTTCAAGCAAGTCGCCTTTATTCAGATCCTGGAAATTCTCCAGCCTTATGCCGCATTCATAACCGGCAGAAACTTTTTTTGTATCTTCCTTGAACCTGTGAAGGGAGTCTATTTTACCTGTATAGATTATTCTTCCGTCTCTGACAACCCTTACAGCGTCCCCTCTCTCAACTTCTCCATCCTGCACATAGCAACCTGCGACATTTCCTACTTTTGTTATTTTAAATATTTCCCTGATTTCAACATTTCCTTTTATTTTTTCTTCATATTTGGGTTCAAGCAGCCCTTTTGACGCCAATTGTATATCTTCTATAAGCTTGTATATTATATTGTAAGTCCTTATTTCAATATTTTCTTCCTTGGATAGAATTTTTGCCTTGGAGCTTGCAATAACTCCAAAACCTATTACTATAGCATCAGATGCTGAAGCAAGCAGTATGTCACTATCGGAGATTGCACCCACTCCCCGATGTATTATATCTATTTTTATATTTTCTTCCTCAACATCCTTTAATGACTTTTCCACAGCATCCAGTGAACCATTTGATTCTGATTTAAGTATTATTTTTAATCTTTTTATTTCATTTTCTCTGGATATCTCAGCCAGGTCCTCAAGTGTTATATGTTTTCTGGCTTCTGAAAGCCTTGTAAGCTTTTTCTGGGATTCCCTCTTACTTATAAGGTCCTTTGCTACTTTTTCATTTTTAACTATGAAAAATTTATCGCCTGCCTGTGGAACTGATGTAAAACCTGAAATTATAACGGGCTGTGAAAGAAGTGCCTTATTTTCAGATATGCCATGTTCATTTCTTATTGTCCTTACCCTGCCGTAGGAGTTGCCGGTTACAAAAAAGTCCCCCACTTTTATATTGCCCCTTTTTACAAGCACCGTTCCGACTGGACCGAAACCTTTATCCAGCTTTGATTCTATAATCATACCGAGTCCCTCTGCATCAGGATTTCCCTTTATATCATTCAGGTCCGCTATCAGCAATATCATCTCAAGAAGGTTATCTATATTGTCGCCGGTTTTAGCTGAAAGGTTTACAAATATTGTGTCGCCACCCCATTCTTCAGGCACCAGTTCATATTCTGTCAGACCCTGCTTTATCTTGTCAGGATTGGCATTTGGAAGGTCTATCTTATTTACAGCGACTATTATCGGCACGCCTGCATCTTTTGCGTGGTTTATAGC
>CAZGTW010000005.1:19180-21137 GCA_964528815.1 uncultured Actinomycetota bacterium
CCGATAATTGCATATTTAAAATTGTATTCGTGTGAAAGAAGTTCAATTATGTCATTATCAAGGGGCTGGTTCAGTGTAAGCATCGCGCCAAGGTTAAAGACCTTCTGTAGTATTTCTGAAGACGGAATATTTATCCTTTCTGAAAGTTGTTTTATGGTTATTCCTTCTGGAAGTTCGATTATTTTTTTTATTTCCGGCCGCCTGAGCATTCTTTCCTTCAGCTCTTCAGCACCCTCTTTTTCAGGAGTTTCTGCATGCCTTTCGGATACAGCAGTTGCTGTATGTTCAATGGTCTTCTTTATCTGCTGCTTTACGCGTGGCCTTAATCTTCCTTCTTTCTCTTCCTTGTCAAGCTCTTTATCAAGTACCTTCTTTATATTGAACTTTTTTTCTTCGTCCCACCCCGGCCTGGGCTTGCTGATTTCAGGAGCTTTTTCCTTTGTCTCTGCTTCACTTACTGCCGGTGGTTCAGGTTTTTTTTCAGGTTTTTCTTTACCGGTTTTTTCTGCGCTGTCTGTGGCTAAAGAAGCTTTTTTAGCAGGTTTTGAAGTTTCTTTTGCATCTTTTTTTGCTGTATCCTCTTTAACAGTGCTTTTGACCGGTTTTTCTGCAGTTTTTTTCACCTTGGAGGCGGCAGCCGGCTTTTTAAATGCTGCAACAAGCATTTCTTTCTGGTCACCGGTAATAGAAGAACTGTGGCTTTTTATATCAATGCCGAGTTCCCTGCATTTTGCTACTGCTTCAGATGACGAAATATTAAGTTCTTTTGCAATATCATAAACCCTAAATGAGCTCATTATTTTTAAAATCCTTATTCTTTGGGTATCTTTTTAATATTAGGGGGTTTTTTGTCTTTATCTTCAGTTATGTCTGTGCCCTCAAGGTCCTCTGCCTGATCCGCATCAGTGTCCCTGTCCTTTTTTTCTATCCTTTCCCTTCTTGCTTCATTAAGCTCTTCCTCAAACTGTTTTTCACTTTTAATATCTATCTTCCAGCCGGTAAGCTTTGCAGCAAGCCTTGCATTCTGCCCTTCTTTTCCTATTGCCAGGGATAACTGGTCATTAGGGACCACAATCAAAGCAAACTTTCTCTCTTCATCAGTAAGTACCTTAAGCACTTTTGCGGGGCTTAAGGCATTCTTTATAAAAAGAACCGGATCGGCGCTGTAATCAACAATATCTATTTTCTCACCTTCAAGCTCTTCTACAATCATTTTGACTCTTGAGCCCTTGGGCCCGACACATGCGCCAACCGGGTCGACATTTTTATCATTTGAAAGTACGGCAATTTTTGTCCTGTATCCTGCTTCCCGTGCTATGCTTTTTATTTCAACTACTTTTTCACTTATTTCAGGAACTTCAAGCTCGAATAACCTTTTTACAAGGCCCGTATGAGTCCTTGATACTATAACCTGGGGACCCTTGGTTGTTTTCCTGACTTCTGATATGAAACATTTTATCCTTTCGCCATGCCTGTAGACTTCGCCATGCACCTGCTCATATTGCGGAAGCAATGCTTCGACTTTGCCGAGATCGACAAGTGTAAACCTTGAATCGTTCTGCTGGACTATGCCTGTTACCATGTCCCCGACCCTATCCTTGAATTCATCATACATCAGCTCCCGCTCTGCCTCTTTAATTCTTTGCCTGATAACCTGTTTTGCAGTCTGGGCAGTTATCCTCCCGAAATCTCCCGGGGTTACTTCGATCTCGGGTGCATCCTCCTGTACGGTCTCGGGTTCGGCATTTTCATCTTCAAGTATTTTAAATACTTTTATTTCCCCGTTTTTTTCATTTATATCTATCCTGATTTTATCTTCAACATCATAAAACTTCTTGTAAGCTGCACTAAGGGCACCCTTAAGAGCTTCTATGATGGTGTCCATCCTTATACCTTTTTCTTTTTCAAGTTCCTTTAATGCTTCTATTAATTTCCTGTTCAATTAAATCACCTTAAA
>CAZGTW010000005.1:21237-32101 GCA_964528815.1 uncultured Actinomycetota bacterium
TTATTTTTTTAAATTTAAGTTTTGCACCTTTAAGCAGTTCTTTTTCTTTTGTCAGGAATTCAAAATAGAATTTAATTGATTCAGGCTCCAGGCTTGCTGCAGGGTTGATTTCAAGATTTACACTGCTGATTTTTTTTAAATCTTTTTCTTTTGCAGTTTTTTCAAGTATTGAAATTATGGAACATGTAATAGAATACTCATGCATTTGTATTAAAAAAATCCATTATTTCATTTTTGACTTTTTTAAGTATCTCCGGAAAAACAGAATTCAGTTTACTTGAAAGCTCCATTGAAAAAGTGCTGATATTATATGGGACTATCCCCATTATAATGGAATCGGGCATTTCTTCTATTATTGAAACCAATTTAAGGCAATCCACCATCTCCATCTGGTGCAGGGAAAACTTTTTCGCCTGCCTGGAGCGCAAATCCTCAAGCGTCAGCCTGAAAACGGTCCCCGGTTCGAAATCAGGTGTTCTTATGCAGTCGATTACTGCAATTTTTTTTGTGTCACTGCTGATGTGGGAGCCGATATCAAGAGTCGAGGTGCCGATATCTATATAACCGGTGCAATCCGGCAGGCCACCGCTTTTTTCAAGGGCCCGCATTATATGGATGCCTATTCCTTCATCAGAAAGAAGAATGTTGCCTGCTCCAACTATGAGATATTTAATGTTTTCCCTGCTTCTCATAACCGGTAACAACAGATTTGTAAAAGTCAACGACTTTTGGCCCTGTTGAGCCCAGGTAAAAATGCAGCAGGGTGGTCAAAACGAAGAGCCAGCATATTACAAAATGCCAGGCCCTGATGTTTGCCAGCCCGCCGAAAAAGTCATTAAAGGTAGTAAAACGCGGGATAAAATACATGGCAATGCCTGTTATTCCCTGAGCAAGCAGCATTATTGGCCAGAGGGTATAGACCATTTTCTGGCCGGGATTGTACTTGCCCCAGTGTTTCGGGCTTGGAATGCCTACAAAAATATCATAAAGGTAATGTTTGATAAGGAGAGGGAAATCCTTCAGGTCGCGCCATGTAAAAAGAAGTTCCTTAATCTCCCCTGTCACGACTGTATAATATATCTTGTATATAAAGGTCCATCCTATTATGTACATGAATATGAAATGGATATATCTTGCCATTTCAAGGGTGGGAAACAGCCTGAACCATACTGGCGTATATATCTGGAATCCTGTAAGTATAAGCATAACCATAGAGATAAGATGCACCACATGCATTATTCTTGTAATGTTCGTGTGCTTGTATAAAAACCTGTGCCTTCCTTTTTTTATTATTACTTCATTTTTTGAAGCTGCAGCTTTCAATATATGACCTCCTTAGCATACCCTGAATTTTAATATTTCCCTGTCGCCTTCCATAATATGAACAGCACAGGCCAGGCATGGGTCAAATGACCTTATTATCCTCCCGACTTCTATGGGGTTGTTCACATCTGCGATGGGGGCGCCTATAAGCGCCTGTTCATATGGGCCCATGTTGCCGCTGTCATCCCTTGGCCCTCCGTTCCATGTTGTCGGCACCACAGCCTGGTAGTTTTCTATTCTCCAGTTATCTATGGATATCCAGTGCCCGAGAGAGCCTCTTGAAGCTTCAGTTAGGCCCATGCCATCTGATTTCATAGGTATTTTAAACTTTGTGTGGACCGGCTTGCCGGGATCAAGCTCATCGGCCCATTCATCCATTTTATCTGCAAGCAGCTTGAGTTCAAGCGCCCTTGCTGCATGCCTTCCCATAGTTGATATGAGGTCCTCAGGCTCAAGCCCAAGCATTGTAAGCGCACTGTCAAGAAGGTTTTTGAGATCGGGATCAGTGCCTTTGATATAAGTTATTATTGCTCTTGCAAGCGGGCCTACTTCAACTACTTTTCCATTATAACGCGGAGCCTTGAGCCATGAATAAGCGCCGCTCTTCTTTGCATCGGGTGTCGTTTCACCGTCAAGCGGATAAAGCCCCGAACCTGAAGAATATTTTGAATATTTGACAAATTCAGCTACATATTTTGCATCGAATTCTGAAATATTTCCATCAGCATAAACACCTGAAGTATAATACTGATTTCCGCTGTCATCTATCGGGAAACCGCCATATGAAAGGAAATTGCCTGCGCCTCTTCCTATCTTGAAATATGAAGGATAAAGGCTTGCAACTGCTACAACGTCCGGAATGTACTGGTTATCAATAAAAGCCCTTATTTCTGAAAGCCTTGACCTGAAAGCGACTATCTTATCAAGGTCAAGTATTGTTGCAACACCCCCGGGAAAAAGTGTCTGGCAATGCGGTATCTTGCCGCCGAATATTGCAAGCATTTCATGGGCCTTTCGCCTGACTTCAAGAGCCTTTATATAATTGGAGATTGCCTGAAGGTTTACATCGGCATCCTGTATATAATCTCCTTCATATCGCGGCAGAAATGGCGCCCCTGCGCTTGCGACTTTTGCGTCCAGGTCAGCTTTTACCCAATCTTTTATTTTATTTAATTTCGGGTCCATGCCTTTATAGTTCAGCACTGCAGTAATATCAACAAAATCCAGCGCAGAAAGATGATAAAAATGCAACAGATGTGAATGGATAAACTCGGCACCCAGCATAAGGTTTCTTATTATCCTTCCGTTTGCGGGAGGCTTTACATCAAAAGCATCATCCAGTGCAAGTATGGCCCCGGTCCCGTGAGGCATCGGGCAGACCCCGCATATTCTCTGAGCTATAGGAGGCGCATCAAGGGGGCTCCTGTCTTTAAGTATTATCTCCCATCCCCTGAACATTTCACCTGAGCTGAAAGCATCGGTGACAACGCCATTTTCAACTTCTACCTTTATTTTAAGATGGCCCTCTATACGGGTCAAAGGATCGACTATAACTACCTGCTTAGCCATTATTTATCCTCCTCTTCCTCTTTTTCTTTGAGAATATAAGGAGTGCCTTTTTCCCTATTCTTCTCGTCTTTATATTGTCTGTATTTGGTTGCAATCATTCTTGCTGCAGCATGAGCGCCTATACCGGCAACTACTGCCCCGCCAAGCGCTATACCGATTGTATTTGCACTTGCATTAATTTTTTCAAGCCCCGGAACCTCAGCCCCTGGTAATTTCTCATATAACCCGGAACCTGTCCCTCCTGGAAAGAATGGCTCGGTGCATCCTATACAAGGTCCCCCGGACCTGTTGCACCAGCTCACTCCACTGTTCCAGCCTCTGGTTGAAACATCACAATGGGCAACCGGCCCTTTACAACCCAATTCATACAGGCACCCTTTATCGCCGAAATCCTTTGCAAAAATGCCTGTATCAAAATATTGCCTCAGTTCGCAATTGTCATGTATAAGTTTTTCCGGACCGAAAAACATTATTGGCCTTCCAAGGCTGTCCAGTTCCGGGATACCGTATTTTAAAACATTTACAAGAGTTCCCACCATCCAGTCCGGATGGGGCGGGCAGCCCGGAATATTTATGACAGGTTTATCTTTAACTACTTTGGAAGCAGGGACTGCGCCCGTAGGGTTTGGAGGTGCTGCAGGTATGCCGCCCCATGTAGCACATGTGCCAACCGCTACAACTGCAAGCGCATTTACTGCTATTTTATTTATCCATTCCAGTGCAGTTATGGGCTTTTCATCTTTTTCTCCAACTGCACAGTAAAGGCCGTCTTCCTCCAATGGTATCGAACCGTCCACCACCAGTATATATTTGCCTGATTCTTCTGTTATCATCCTGTCGATTACCCCAAGCGCCTGGTCACCGGCAGCTCCCATAATTACAGGATTAAATTCAAGGGTTATAACCTCTATCAGTACTTCATCTACGCCAGGGTATTCTGTATCAATAAAACTAACAGGGCATCCGGAACATGCCTGGGCCTGGAACCATATAATTGGCAGCCTGCCTTTACCGTTCTTTGCATTTGATGCTGATAGCAGTTTCGGGAGCCACAGATTTGAAAGCGCAATGCCCGCTATTGAACCTGCGCTTATCTGTAAAAATCTTTTCCTGGAAATTAACACAGAAAACCTCCTATATAGCAAATATTTTTAAAAACTGAAGATGGCTCATTAAATTAATATATTATAGAAAATAATTTTTTTTAACAATAATATATATATTATTTTTATTATTTATTGCTGACTATTATTGATTTTTATTACTGCATATTTTTAATAGAGTATTGTTAAAGTTTCATATTAAAGGCTCGGGCCTGTCATCAGCATCAAGAGGAAGTCTTTCTGTCTCATATAAAAAAACAGAAAACCTGCCCATGCTTAGCTTTATTGCACCTTCTGCAAATTTATTTGCAGTTATATAATGCCTTTTATCAGCATCTGCAAGCATTTCCCTCAGTCTTTCATCTGAAGAATAAGATGAAATAAAATCAAGCCCTCTCTTTGTCAATATGAAAACAGGTATTTTCATGCCCACCTGTAAAATTGAATCCGGTCCCGCTATATCGCGCACTTCTTTTGATGCGCATGCCCATGCGAGATCAGCATAAAGCCGGATATGCCCGGCCTGATAAGAGTTTATCCCCGTGTTGCAGATCGAAAGTATCACAATATCAAGCGAGCTGTCCAGGTTTCTGATGCTATCAAGTATCTGTTCATCCCCTCTTACAGTAACAGCGATTTTTTTATATCCCATTTCGGCAGCTTTCTTTACGCCTTCACACTGGTCAAGTTCTGCATTACCTGCAGAAAGAACCCTACCGCCGTTTTTTTCTATTCTTTCAATGACTTCAGGTATCGGGGTTGTATAAAAAAGCCCGTTCATATAAGCTCCAATACCCTGCACCACTGCAGGATTTGAAGTAATAACCGTACCCGCGCCTTCACACGCTACAACTGCAGCATCGATGTTTTTGCGTTTGAGGGCATACATCATCATCTCTGAAGCTCCAAAAGGCACTATGATCTTTTCATCGCACACTTTTCTTGCACATGTAAACATCCCCCACTGGCTGGCCTGCCTGTCAAACTTTTTTTTAATATTTTCCCTGTCTATTTTTTCAAAAGAAAAAAGAGATGTAAAAAGCGGGCAGTGATGTACTTTTGGCTCCTGTATTTTAATTACTTTCCCTTCAGATATCGCAACAAGCGCACAGGCCTTCCTTGTTATATGAAGGTCTGCAGGCAAAGATTTGTATTCTGCTTTTATCTCACTGATGAAGGACCTGAGGTCATTACTGTCCATAGACATGCGCCTTAAAAACTAAAAAATTATAATGATTATTTCAAACTGATATTCGCCTGAAATATCTTTTGCCTTTTTGTATCACTTTACCTTTGATAATGGAAATATCGGATTCAAAATTGATATCGTCAACTTTGTTTTCGCCTATCTTTATTGCGCCCTGCGATATAAGCCTCCTGGCTTCACTGTTGGATCCGGCAAGCCCGCTTTTTACAAGCAGGCTTACAAGCGTTATCCTGCCTGAGGGATAATGGCTTTCATCGATTCTATATTCTTCAATGTCGTCAGGGATTTTTTTGTCTTTAAAGATAAGGTCAAAATGTTGTTGTGCCTGTATGGCCATTTTTTCATTATAGAGATTTGATACAATCATGCCGGCAAGGTTTCGTTTTGCAAATACCGGATTTTCCCCTTTTTTTGTAATTGCAAATTCCACGGCATCTATATCAGGTTTTGAGAGCCTTGTAAGCAGCCTGTAGTAGTCCATAATTACATTATCTGGTATTGACATTACCTTACCGAATATTTCTTCAGGTTTTTCTGTTACACCTATATAGTTGCCGAGGCTCTTGCTCATCTTGTCCAATCCATCTATGCCTACAAGAATAGGCATTGTTATGGCTATCTGCGGTTTCTGGCCGAATTCCTTCTGAAGCTCCCTGCCCACCAGGAGGTTAAACCTCTGGTCTGTACCTCCAAGCTCTATATCTGATTTAATTGCGACTGAATCATAAGCCTGCATTATAGGGTATAAAAATTCCATAATTGCTATAGATACATTGGAAGCAAATCTTTTCTTGAAATCATCGCGCTCCAGCATTCTTGCAACAGTAAACCTTGAAGTAAGGTTCAATATATCTTCAAGCTTTAAAGGTTTTAACCATGTAGAGTTTTTAACAACTTCGGTCCTGTCAGGGTCAAGTATCTTAAAAGCCTGCTTCATATAAGTCTTTGCATTTTTATCTATCACAGAAGGGTCGAGTTTTGGCCGCAGCGTTGAGCGCCCTGACGGGTCGCCTATCCTTGCAGTATAGTCGCCTATTATAAGTATTGCATGGTGCCCCAGGTCCTGAAACTGCCTTAATTTATTCAGGACTACAGTATGTCCAAGGTGAATATCCGGAGCTGTCGGGTCAAGCCCGAGTTTTACTTTAAGGGGCCTGTTTTCTGAAATCGAATTTTCAAGTAAATCTTTCAGCTCTTCTTTTATGAGTACGTCTTCCGCACCCCGGCATGCAATTTCAACCTGTTTGTTTAAATCTCTTTCCATATGGCACCGGCTTTCAAATAATCTCTGATTTCAAATTCTAAAAATTAATAGTAATCTTTTTTAATTACCTCAAAAATTTGAGTTAAATATTAGCATAGCTAATATCGTGATGTCTAATATATAAACCATTAATTTGGCGGCATTACAGTATTAAAAATGTGACAAAACTTATAAAATTATATAGACGTCTAAATGAATTGAATCCATATTTATAAAGGAGCAGGAACCTGATGGCTAAAACTACAAAAAATAAAAGAGTTGCGAAGGGTTGTGTTGTATCATTTTTAGTGGTTACAGCTGTTTTCATAGTAATTATTTTACTGGCCGGCCTTATAGGCGGGCTCATAATTTTTAGCACGGTCCCTTCACTTGAAGAACTGACACCGTCCTCAATTGCGGAAACATCAAAAGTTTATGCACTTGACGGCAGCCTGCTGACAGAGTTTCATGCAGAAGAAAACAGGGAAATAGTGCCGTTTTCAAAGATGTCGGATAATATAAAAAACGCTGTGATAGCTGTTGAGGATAAGAGATATTATGAGCACCAGGGGGTTGACTACAGAAGGATAATCGGAGCATTTCTTGCAGATATCAGGTCAGGAAGCCTTGGCCAGGGCGCAAGTACAATTACAATGCAGTATATAAAGAATGTTTATTTCACTCCTGAAAAGACATTCCGGAGGAAACTCAATGAGGCTGTAATTGCCATACAACTCGAAAGAAACTATACAAAAGACAAGATACTCGAGATGTATCTTAATACTATATATTTTGGTGCAGGAAATTACGGCATTGAAAAAGCGGCCCAATCCTATTTTGGTGTTTCTGCTGCTGAACTTGACGTTGCACAGTCCTCACTTCTTGCCGGTCTGATACGCTCGCCCGAAAATTACAATCCTTTCAATAATATTGAAATGGCCCGCGGGAGGCGAAACCTTGTACTTAAACTTATGAATGAGCAGGGTTATATAAATAATAAAGAATACCTTAAATTCCTTACCGAGCCTATTGTCCTCAATAAAAACCAGGGCCAGGGCAGCCGGATTGCGCAGGACAGGTTTGCGCCATATTTTATCGATTATGTAAAGCAGCAGCTCTATGAAAAGAAATTTACGGATTATGACGTATTTAAAGGCGGGCTCAGGATTTACACAACGCTTGATATACCATTACAGAAAAAAGCAGAGGAAGCTGTAAATAAAGTGTTCCCGACAGATCCCGGACCATCCTATGCACTGGTGTCAGTCGATCCGTCCAACGGATATATTTATGCCCTCATTGGAGGCAAAGACTACAATGAAAGCAAGTTTAATGCTGCCACGCAGGGAAAAAGGCAGCCTGGCTCAGTTTTTAAGGCCCTGGTCCTTATGGAGTCAATCAGGCAGAATCTCTCCCCCAATGACACTTATAATCCAAATGGCCCCATTGTAATAGACCTTCCATCCGGTCCTGACTGGAAAGTTGAAAATTATGGCGGAAAAAATTATGAGACCGATAAAATGACAGTAATCGATGCAACCATAAATTCAGTAAATGTTGTTTATGCTCAGCTTATGATGAAGATAGGTGCCGAAAATGTTGAAAAATTATGCACTGAAATGGGTATAGAAGATATTGGAAGCAACCCTGCAATAGCACTCGGCGGACTTGAAAATGGCATTACCCCAATAGATGTCACAAAGATATTTTCAACACTCTCCGCTGATGGATATTACAGGGAGCCCGTATGCATTACAAAGATTACAGACTCTTCAGGCAATATACTTTATGAATATGATGAGGATAAAAATGAAAACAATAAAAGGATACTTGAATCTCCTGTATCATTATTTGTAACATCCATACTTGAAAAAGTAATAACTGACGGCACAGGAAAAGCGGCAAATATAGGCAGGCCCGCTGCAGGAAAGACAGGTACGACAAGTGATTACAGGGATGCATGGTTCGGAGGATATACCCCTGAGCTTGCGACTGTTGTCTGGATGGGCTTTCTTGAATCAAACAAACCCATGGATAGAATAAATGACAGAAGCGTAACCGGCGGTTCTTTTCCTGCTGACATATGGCGGGAATACATGTCAGCGGCTTTAAAAGACAGGCCTGTAAGAGATTTCGGCGCAGCAGACAGCGGCCTTATTGATGTAGAAGTCTGCACAGAATCAGGGCTTTTACCGACTTTCTGGTGCCCGAAAGAAAAGCTTGGCTTCAGGATATTTGTCAAAGGCCAGGAGCCCACGCAGGTATGTAATATTCATAACAAGGTGCCCATGCCTGATATTATAGGCCGAAACATTGATGAAGTAAGGCAGGGTCTTGCTGATATGAATTTAACCGTAAATGAAATATATGAATTTAATGAAACATATAATGAAAATATCATTTTTAACACTGCTCCTGAGCCGAATGCTATAATGGAATCTGTAAACGGTGAGCCGATAATTATCAATGTATACATAAGCAGGGGCCTTGAGACTTTTGAAATGCCGGACCTCTCAGGCCTAAAGATCGATGCAGCTTTCAACAGAATCTCTGCAGCAGGCCTGCCGCAACCGGCTGTTGTTTATGATTTCAGCGACCTGCAGCCGATTGATAAAGTTTTTACCCAGACACCTGCTGCTGGCTCAATCGTATCCAAAACTACGCCTGTAACAATCTATATCAGCAAGGGGCCGAACCCCGAAAGTGAAGTTCCCGATCTATATGGAAAAACAAAAGAAGAAGCATTGGGTATCCTTGGCATTGCAGGATTTACAAATATTTCCGTGCTGGTCGAAGAAAACGAAAATAAGACAGGGCTCGTTTTTGACCAGGAGCCCGCTTCAGGCATAATGTATTTGAAAAGCATGGAAGTTAAAATAAAAATCAGCAAAGGTATCGAAATACCTGATGTTACAGGCATGAAACGGCAGGATGCTGTGACCTTGCTTGAAAATAAAGGATTTATTGTAATTGTGCTTCCTGATCCCCTGCTGCCAGGTAAAGTACTTTTACAGGAGCCGGCGGCGCTTACTTTTGCCGAATACGGGTCCACTGTAAATATAACGGTAGAAGACACACAAAGTACAGCCACTTCAGATACTTCGACTGCAACAGGCCCGTAAATATGGCCAGTCAGATATCTCAAAGAAGCTCTCTTAAAAGGTGGCCCCTGGTATAACCTGAAAAGACAGGGCTGCCCTCTAAAGATTGACTGAGCTTCTCATACTCCCTTATTTTTCCCCCTGTTATTGCAAGAATTGCTTTTTTATAGGATTCAATGACGGGCAGTACGGCTTGCGGCTCCAGGGCAATTGTATCAATATAAATGTCATTTATGCCTGCGCCAAGCAATTGAGGAAGGTCAAAGAAATTGCAGATTTTTTTTGAATTTAAATATACAAGATTTTCATTATAGTCACTTAAGACTCTGAACCTGTATCCTTTCCGGTCCTTTATATAATATTCATTACCGCTGATTTTATCCATGCCAGCCATTTTTTTAAGATAATCGATTTTAAAGCGGGATTGCATTACAGGGTAAAAGCCATAGCTGTAAATCGAAAAACTCATATCCTGCGCTTCATTTTTGCCGGCAAGTCTTATAAGGTCGCTTATTTCACCTGCACTCAGCTCAGCTGAAAGAAGCGCACTTCTTATTGAAGAATTTTTACCAGTATTTTCAAGTTTCATATTATAAAATGAAATAGCAAGGTGGTTATAGATATTAAGGCTGTGTCCGAGGTATATTTCTGCCTTAAGCTCCGGGCCTGTTTTATTTGCCAGAATGTCAAAGACCCCTGTATTTGAAACCATTATTGCATTCATTCCCTGATAAAAGAGCCGGGCCATCATCTTTTCTATAACCTGCATGCTGTCATCGTATATTATTGCCGGGGTCTTTATTATCAGCGCTATATTACTATCCAGACATTTTTTATAAATACTGGAAAGACCGGATAGGTCAGGCTCTTTGAATATTCCATTAAAATCATTCAGAATTATATTATCAATCATGTCAGCTGCTGTTCTTAGAAGAGTTTCTGCATAATCAATACTGCATACCTCTACTGATAGAGCAGCTTTTTTTGTTTTTTTAGTGGAGTGACTTTTTATGTTTCCTGAAGTATTTGCCTTCAGCACCTGCTTTCCTTTATCCATGTCACTGCAGCCGGAATTTTTTAACTTTTGTTCCCCGGTAAAATCAATACCGGTTTTTCTCTTGATTCCATGTTCAAAATATGACTTGGCTTCATCATCAAGAAGCTTGTCGTATAGTTTAAATACCCTGTCCCCACCGCTTAACCTGATGAGCGGGCCCGCTTTTAATATACAGGATGTCCGGCCTTTTTTATCATATTCCATGCTGATATCTGAAACCTTTATTTCTTCATTTCCATGATTTGTCCATATTCCCAGAAT
>CAZGTW010000005.1:32201-40283 GCA_964528815.1 uncultured Actinomycetota bacterium
TGTGAGCGTCATTAACAGCCTCTTTAAGGGCAGCAAAATCAAAGTTTTCCGCATATGCCCTTGCCCCGAATTTTTCATAACCAATATAAACTGCATCGGCACCTGCATTTATTGCGGCTGTAAGCTGAAGTCGGCCGCCGGCAGGGCTTACGAGTTCGATTTTTTTTAAATCATTTCCAGTGGTTAACATTAAAGACAGCTCTATAAGGTAATCTTTACAAGGCCCGATAATATTTCATCAAGGCCAGGGATTTGCTCAGATGCATTATTTATTTCTTTTAAAAGCTTTTCTGCCGTTTTCCTGTCTGATGCAAGCATTTTCTTGACAGAAGCAGCAGAAGTCCCGCAGGCTGTGGATTTTGCAGCAATGCTGCTTGAAACAGTAATGCTGCTATAAAAATCAGCATCAAAATATTTTGAGTATTCCTGCAGTTTATCGATTGCCATATCCTGCAATTTAATATCATTGTCAATACAGTACTTTACAAGCCGGCCGATGATATTATGCGCGTTCCTGAAAGATTCACCCTTTTTTACAAGATAGTCTGCTGCATCAGTGGCTTCCATAAACCCGGAGCTGGTGCTATCTGCAATATTCCTGCCGTTAAATCCAATCTTTTCAAGAATCCTGTTAAAGATAACCAGGCTGTCTATTGTTTCCCTGTATGAATTGAAAAATATCTTCTTGTCTTCCTGCATATCACTATTGTAAGTTGAAGGCAGGCCTTTTAAAAGCATGAAAACCTGCATAAGGTTACCTGTAACAAGCGCACTTTTCCCCCGTATAAGTTCCAGTATGTCCGGATTCTTCTTTTGCGGCATTATACTGCTCCCGGTGCAGAATGGATCATCGATATTTATAAATGAGAATTCATATGTATTATAAATAATGAGGTCCTCGCAGAATCTGCTTAAGCTAAGCATCGCCATACTGCAGCAATAGATAAAATCAATTATATAATCCCTGCTGCTTACTATGTCCATGCTGTTTTTCCCTGTCCTTTTAAATTTCAACAGCTCTGCAAGAAGCTTTGTATTAACAGGGTATCCGCTTCCGCTGCAGGCTCCAGCCCCGAGCGGCAGGAAGTCGCAATCCTCAAAACAGCCAAGGAATTTATGTGAAACCCTTAAAAATTTATTAAAATATGAAAGCAGGTAATGGGACACAAGAACGGGCTGCGCTTTTTGCATATGAGTATAAGCCGGAAATACTGTTTCTATATTTTCCTGTGCTTTTTTTAATATTGTATCCAGAATAGAATATATGGCCCTCAGGATCCCGATTATTGCCTTTTTTAACATGAGGAGCTCATCGGTTACAATCTGGTCGTTTCTGCTCCTGCCCGTATGAACCTTTTTTGCGGGTTCTCCTGATATTTTCAGCAGTTCATATTCTACAAAACTGTGGATGTCTTCATAATCATCAAAACTCACATTACCGGATTCTATTTTCTCCTTTATTTTTTTTAAACCTTCCAGTATTTGGGCCAGTTCTTTTGCTGTAATTATCCCGATGTTTTCAAGACCTGCTGCATATGCAGCGGTACCTGTGATGTCCTGGCTGTAAAGCTGCCAGTCCACTGGAATTGACCGGGTAAATTTTTCAGCTGCAATGTCCGGCGGGCTTTCTATCCTTCCTTTCCAAATTTTGTTTTTTTCCATGTTTTTCACCTTCTATTTTTTTATCCTTCTTTTTAAACCCATGATTTCATAAGGATAGCCCCATATTTTTATAAAACTCTCTGAATGACGGGGATCAAACACATCTCCCCTGTCATAGGTTGCAAGCCCCAGGTCATAAAGTGAATTATCTGATTTCCTGCCAACTGCCATGAAGTTTTTAAAACTAAGCTTGATTTTTACGATACCGCTTATAAATTCCTGGCTGGTATTTACAAAGCTTTTCAGGCAGTCCATCAGGGGCGTGAACCATAAGCCATAATAGACCATCTCTGCCATTTTTTCTTCAAGCAGGTATTTATAGTGAAGAAGCTCCCTGTCAAGTATAAGGCTTTCAAGCTGCCTGTGCGCTTCAATAAGCACTGTTGCAGCCGGAGCCTCATATATTTCCCTTGATTTAATGCCGACCAGCCGATTTTCAACCATATCGGACCTGCCTATTCCGTAGGAACCCGCCAGCACATTCAGCTCTTTTATTATTTCCTGCATTTCCATGGGCCTGCCGTTTAATCCAACTGGTATTCCCCGGTTAAATTCAATTTCAGCATATTCTGAATCGCTTTCACTTTTTGAGATTCTGGACCAGTAATAAACATCTTCTGGTGGTTCCACCCATGGGTCCTCAAGCATCCCGCATTCAATGCTCCTTCCCCAGAGATTCTCATCAATGCTGTAAGGCGATTTCTTTGTGACAGTGATTTTAATGCCATGCTGTTTTGCATATTCGATTTCTTCTTCCCTGGTCATTTTCCATTCCCTCAGGGGAGCTATTATTTTTAAATCCGGGTTCAGGCTTCTTATGCCCACATCAAATCTTACCTGGTCATTTCCTTTGGCCGTACAGCCATGAGCAATCGCAACCGCCCCTTCCTGCTCTGCAGCTTCAACCAGCTTTTTGACAATTAACGGCCTTGCAAGAGCAGTTGCAAGGACATAATTTTTCTCATACTTGAGATTTGATTTAATGGATACAGTTATAAAATCATTGGTGAATTCTTTTTTTGCATCTATTATGTGTGCCTTGTGGGCGCCATTTACAAAAGCTCTTTCATAAGCTTCATTAAGGTCATCAGGCTGGCCGCAGTCTATAAGCACAGCAATGACTTCCATGCCATATTTTTCCTTTATCCATTTAATTGATACAGAGGTGTCAAGCCCGCCTGAGTATGCAAGTATTACTTTTTCAGTCATTCTTCTTATTTTCCTTTCTTTTTTAACTGGCTGTTTTTTACCTGTATTTTATTTCATTTTAATTTATATATTATTTTGGACATCCTGTTTTTTTATAATTTTGCTGAAATATAAATAGTTCTTTCAGTAACTATTAAAATATTCTACTAGTTTTTCTGCGCTCCTGTTGTTTTCTATTATACATATAATTGTATCATCTCCGGCAACGGTCCCGAGGATTTCAGTAAAATTTGAACCGTCAAGAGCAGCTGCAACACCCTGCGCCTCCCCGGGATCGGTTTTTATAACAATTATATTATTTGCCCTTTCCACAGAAATAACATTCTCCCCGAATTTCAGTTTAAGTTTCCTGATGCCAGCCTGGGCATCAGCAGCATATTTTGCTCCCAGTGAATAATATTCGTTTTTTTCTGCATCATGGACCTTAACAAGGTTTAACTGCTGCATATCCCTTGATACCGTTGCCTGGGTGACATTGAAGCCATCTTTTTTCAGTTCCGAAATCAGCCCTTCCTGGGAAGAAACTTTACGTGTCCTGATAATTTCTTTTATGGCTTTAAGCCTTTCGTTCCTGCTCATTTAAAGCACCGCCCTTCCTGCCGGACCTTTGATGTATAAATTAAAAAATATATCTGTTTATTTATAGGCAAAGGGTTTCCGGCCATTAAAGATCACTTTGAGTAAAGATATACAAGTAAAGCTTTTTGCGCGTGCAGCCTGTTTTCAGCCTGTTCCCAGACTATTGAACATTTACCGTCAAGTACTTCTGATGTTATTTCCATTTCCCTGTGCGCCGGGAGGCAGTGCATCACTTTTACACCAGGACTTGCATAGGCCAGCAGTTTTTTATTAACCTGGAACTTTGAAAGCTCTTTGATCTTTTTTTCTGAATGCTCATCGCCCATGCTTACCCACACATCCGTGTATATGATGTCGGCGCCCGATACGGCCTCTGAGGGCTCATATTTTAATGTGATCCTGCTGCTGCTTTTCTGTGCAATATCCAAAACAGATGCCATAATATCCTCTGAGGGCTCATAAATGCTGCTGCAGCCGATTGTAATATCCAGCCCCAGTTTTGCAAAACCTGTCATAAGGCTGTTTGAGACATTGTTGCAATCGCCCACATAAGCAAATTTAAGCTTCTTATTAAGCAGCCCGGCTTCATATATGGTAAAAAGGTCCGACAGCGCCTGGCAAGGATGGTATTTATCTGTTAAACCGTTAATTACAGTAATGCCGCTGTTTTTTGCAAAAGCTTCAACAGTTTCCTGTGCAAATGTCCTGATTACCAGTCCGTCAAGATACCTTCCAAAAACCATTGCGCTATCCTCAATTGTCTCTCCCCTTTTAATCTGCAGGTTTTCTGATGAAAGATATATGCAATTGCCCCCAAGCTGTGATATCCCTGCTTCAAAGGAAAGCCTTGTCCTTGTGGAATGCTTGTCAAAAAGCATTGCTATATTCTTACCTTTTAAAAGGTCGGCGTGAAGATTTCTATCCTTTTTTAATTTTGCTGCAAGCTCTATCATAAACATGATTTCATTTGCTGAATAATCCATCAGGGTAAGGAAATCCTTCTTTTTTATTGTTTTAACTTTTTGCTGTTCCATACCTGTTTACCTTTCCTGTATTTAAAATATAGTTTTTAATTAAAATTTTTTATTTAACTGATTTTTGCAGTGTTTTTGTCGAGCCATTTTAATAGCCTGTCAATATCTCTTTCTGAAATTATAAGAGGCGGCAGGAAACGCAGTATGCCCGGCGACACTTTATTTATTACAAGGCCGTCTTCAAGGGCCTTTGATACCATTTCAGGAGCTGCCTGTTTTGAAAACTCCATGCCCACCATCAATCCTTTTCCCCTTACATCAATTACTGCAGGATATTTAGACTTTATTTTTTCAAGCCCTTTCATGAAATACGTTCCAAGTTCTTTTGCCCTTTCCGGGAGCCTGTTTTCAACCAAATAGTCAACTACAGCACAGCCTGCTGCGCATGAAACGGCATTACCGCCAAATGTAGAGCCATGGCTGCCCGGGACAAAGGCACTGCTTATATCATCACCGGCTATAATCGCTCCAAGCGGCATCCCGCCTCCTATGCTTTTAGCAAGAACCAGGATGTCGGGCTCTATTTCGAGCCCCTGATATGCAAACATTGTGCCGGTACGGCCAAAACCTGTCTGCACTTCATCAAGAATTAAAAGTATTTTATTTTCTGTGCACAGTTTTTTCAGGTCTTTCATGAAACCCTTTTGTGCGGCATTTACTCCGCCTTCACCCTGTATGGGCTCGACCAGGATGGCGCATGTCTGCTTATCTATCTTTACTTTTACAGAGTCGATGTCATTGAGTTTTGCATATTCAAAGCCCTTAACAAGCGGCTCGAATATTTTCTGCTTCTCTTCCTGTGCCGTTGCAGAAAGCGCACCCATTGTCCTTCCATGGAAGGATTTATAAAAAGAAATGATTTTATATCTTTTTTCTGAAAAATTTTCTTTTGAATATTTTCTTGCAAGTTTTACTGCAGCTTCAATAGCTTCTGTCCCGCTGTTTGCAAAAAAAACCTTTTTATCTGCGCCGGTTATGCCTGCAAGCTTTTTTGCAAGTTCGACCTGGGGCAAATTATAATAAACATTGGATGGCTGTATTATCTTACCGGCCTGTTTGCATATGGCATCAATAACAAAAGGGTTTGAATGCCCTATATTAAGGCATCCGTAGCCTGCAATATAATCTGTATATTTTTTGCCGTTAACGTCCCACAGATATTGCATTTCTGCCTTTTCAAAAACAACCGGCAGCCTCGAGTAAGTGGGCATGAGAAATTTGCCCCCTTCTTCAAAAATAACCATATTATTATCATTTGAGTTTACTGTATCCATTTTTTTGCCTTTGCTTCCTTTTTTAACCTGTGACTTTTAGCTTCGTTTTATACTGCAATCATAATGTTATCATTGTGCCGATACCTTTATCTGTAAATATCTCTATAAGTATCGAATGCGGTACATTGCCGTTTAATATATAGGTCCTCTCGACTCCTCCCTGCAGAGCTTCAATGCATGCCTTTACTTTCGGTATCATTCCTTTATCTATCTCACCGCTTTCTATCATCTCTTCGCATTTTGAAGCAGAAAGCGCAGAAATAAGTTTTTTATCATTGCCTGAGCCGCCGGTTTTTTTATTTGCGCTGTCTGCGGTTGCCGGACACCCGGTACCGGTGATTCCGTCAACATCTGTAAGCAGAATAAGCTTTTTTGTTCCAAGGGCCACTGCTACTTTGCTTGCGCAGGTGTCAGCATTTATATTATAAAAATTTCCCAGCCCGTCAGTTCCCAGAGTAGCTATCACAGGTATGTAGTCATCCTTTAATATATTTGATATGAAGCCGGAATCTATACTGGTAATTTCCCCGACATATCCGAGATCTATTTCGCTTCCGGATTTTTTATACAATTTCTTTTTGCATTTAATAAAATTCCCGTCATTTCCTGAAACGCCGATTGCGAGGTTTCCATGTTTATTAAGAAAAGCTACAACTTTTGAATTGATGTTTCCCAGGAGCACCATCCTTACAACATCTATGGATTCCTTTGTTGTTACCCTTAATCCGTCTACAAACTGCACTTCTATGTTTTTTTCATTCATAAGCTGGGTTATCTGCTTTCCGCCCCCATGGACAATGATAACCTTGATACCGACATATTTCATGAGGATAATGTCATCCAGTACGCTCTGCATTATCCGGTCATTCTCCATCATTGCGCCGCCGATTTTTATGAGTACAGTCTTTTCAAAATATTCTTTTATATAAGGCAGCGCCTCAAGAAGAACCTTCGCTTTATTGAAATATACACTCTCAATCTTATTTTCATTACCGTTATAGAATTCTATTTCTTTCTTTGAATCTTTGTTTGTACTATTTTTTTCAGTGTTTTTGCCAGCCATTTAAATTAAACCTTCTTCCTGGTTGTAACCAAACATAATATTCATATTCTGGACGGCCTGTCCGGCAGCGCCTTTTAACAGATTATCAATCGTACTGAATATTTTCAGTAACCCGGTCCTTATATCTAAAGCATACCCTATCATGCACATATTTGTGCCGGCTACATCTTTTAACTGCGGCACATTTTTTCCTGTGAATTTTACAAATGTGCTGTTTTCATAAAAGCCTGAAAAACAACTTTCCAGCTTTTCTTCCAGCTCTTTGAAATAATCTTTACCTCCGGGTCCAGTATTGCCGGCAGCATCACTGGGATGTAAAACTGATTTTTGCAAGTCCGCCGGGCTCTGGTTTTTCATACCGATACTGCAATATATGGTTGAAAAAATTCCCCTGTCAACGGGAAGCAGATGAGGGGTAAAGCACACTTTAATCGGACTGCCTGCCATTTTTGAAAGCTCCTGTTCAATTTCTCCAATGTGCCTGTGCATCAATGTAGAATAAGCATAGAAATTGTCATTCAGGCTGTAAAAAAGATACTGGTCCTTTAACTTCCTTCCTGCTCCCGAAACCCCTGATTTTGAATCTATATTTATTGCTGAAATCTCAAAACAGCCGGCCGCAAAAACTGGTGCAAGCGCAAGCAATACTGATGTCGGGTAACAACCCGGATTGGCAATATATCTTGAGCTTTTTATTTTATCCCCGTTCAGTTCAGGAAGGCCATATATGAAGCTGTCCAGAAGCTCCGGCAGCACATGCTCCTGCCCATACCATAACACATAACTGTCCGGGTCATTGAGCCTGAAATCTGACCCTATATCGATTATTGCGCCTGCAAAGCCCGCCAGGTATTTTTTTACAAATTCCATGGACCGTGCAGCAGGAAGGCACAGAAACACAACATCAATGCCTGAAAAACTATCCGGGCCGATTTCATCATATGATTTAAATTTAATATGGCCGCTTTTGCTGTTTAATGCATGGTGTTTTGCATTAAATGAAGGGAACGCATCATTTAATGCCGTACCGCCGTAAGTGCCTGAAATGGCAATCGTAACTTCTGCTCCGGTATGCCTTAAAAGAATCTTTAGAAGTTCAAGACCTGTATATCCTGAGCTGCCTGCAATTGCAACTCTGGTTTTTTTTGCGCTCTTTTCCATATTGATTTTTCCCTGCATTGATAATTTATTGTATAAATATTTAAAAATATTGCATATTATACATATTTTTTAAATAATATACAATATTTTATTTTGCTCC
>CAZGTW010000006.1:0-37495 GCA_964528815.1 uncultured Actinomycetota bacterium
TATATGTCTTTCTTTTGCTGAAAATCTCTGTATCTTGTCTTCTATGGAGGGGCAATACTTCGGGCTCCTGGATTCGATGTCCCTCTCAGATATTGCAGATTTTTTTATATTTTCCTGTATAAAATCTATGCACCCCTTTTCAATATAAGTTATATGCGTATCTATCTGTTCCCTGCCGTCATATTCATTTCCAAATGAAAACATGGAAGGGAGGGCATCATATGGCTGGACCTTCAATGACGAAAAATTAACTGTTTTTTTATCAATTCTTGGCGGTGTCTCTGTCCTTAACCTTCCAAATCTATACCCCATCTTCTCAAGTGATTTTGCGAGATTTATAGAATTTATTTCTCCCTGCCTTCCGGCCGGCATTTCAAATTTTCCCCAAAAAATCTTACCCCTTAAAAACGTTCCGGTTGCTATTACTATGCTCTTGCATTTATAACAATTTTCATCACTTGTGCATACTGAATATCCCTCTTTTTCCCTGCTTATATTTGTGGCAAGACCCTGCTTAAGGTCAAGGTTTTTCTGGTTTTCAAGCCTTTCTTTCATCGATAAAAAATACTGTCTTTTATCTACAATCGTTCTTATTGTCTGCAAAGCAGGTCCTCTGGAAGAATTTAACATTCTGCTGTTAATAAAACATTTGTCTGTATTTTTTGCTATTTCTCCGTCAAGAGCATCTATTTCCCTGACAAGCTGCCCCCTGCCCGGACCGCCGATTGCGCAGTTGCACGGCATAAGAGCGACACTGTCTATGTTAATTGTAATCATTAAAGTCTTTGACCCTGATCCTGAAGATGCAAGTGCGGCTTCACATCCGGCATGGCCGCCCCCAATAATTATAACGTCATATTTATAATAATTTTCTCTCTTATTGTCCATAACTGATTATAACGCGTGTGCTTCTTTTATATAACGGACCTGTAATGTTTCACGTGAAACATTTTTTTATATTATTATTTTAAAATTATGCCAATTATCAATACGATGTTTAATTTTGGCACACATCAGTACTTTTATTTTCCAATGCAGAATTTAGAGAATATTCCATCCAGTATGTCTTCATTAAATGTTTCTCCGGTAATCTCCCCCATTATGTCATAAGCATTTCTAAGATCTGATGCAGGAAATTCTTCAGACATTTTAATCTCCATTGCTTTTTTAGCATTCTTTACCATATTTGCTGCATCACTTAAAAGTTTTTTATGCCTCTGGTTTATAAGCACCATATTGTTTGCATCTATGTCATAACTTCCGAGTATTATTTTCTTTATTTCTGCTTCAAGTCTGTCTATGCCTGTTCCGTTTTTTGCTGAAATTTCCAGTGCTGCCCTGAATGTTTTACCACTTGAAAATTCACTGCAGCTTAACTCCTTCCCCAGGTCTGATTTATTGAGACAAGCTATCGCTGTTTTTGATGAAACCATTTTTATTATTTCCAGGTCTTCTTTTTGAAGTTTTTGGCTGCAATCAAATACTGCAATAATAAGGTCCGAGTTCTGTATGTGATCAAGGCTTCTCTTTACACCTATTTTTTCAATATAATTTTTTGTCTTTCTTATGCCTGCAGTATCAATTATTATCAACGGTATCCCTTCCATATAAAGGATTTCTTCCACTGCATCCCTTGTCGTTCCGGGGATATGAGTGACAATGGCTTTTTCTTTTTTTGCTATTGCATTTAAAAGGCTGGATTTTCCTACATTGGGTTTTCCTATTATAGCCACCCTTACACCATTTTTTACGATTTCAGCTTTTTTTTCATCATCGATTAAGATTTTTATTTCCTTAAATATATCTTCCACAGACTCTGCAAGCAGGGGATAAGGGGTGATCTCGAGATCTTCTTCTATAAAATCGATTGAAGCTTCAAGCTCAATTATCACCTCCAGTATTTTTTTTCTTATTTTTTTTATTCTATCCTTTAGTCCTCCCTCAAGACTTTTTGCGGCAATCCTTGCCGCCTGCTCTGTTTTTGCCCTTATTATATCTATTACAGCTTCTGCCTGTGTAAGGTCTATCCTTCCATTTAAGAAAGCTCTTTTTGTAAATTCTCCCGGTTCAGCAAGCCTTGCGCCATAGTTTATGCACAGTGATAATATTTTTTCTATAGCCGCAAACCCGCCATGGCAGTTTATCTCTATGACGTCTTCTCTTGTGTACGATTTTGGAGCTTTCATAATTGACAATATTACCTGGTCTACCATGGTGCCGCTTTCATCAATTGCATGCCCGAATGCAATTGAATATGTCTCCATATCCAATATTTTTTTACCGCTTTCTGCTCTGAAAATCCTGCCTGCTATTTTTACTGCTTTGCTTCCACTGAGTCTTACAATACCAATCGCGGATTCTCCTGCTTTTGTGCCTAATGCAGCAATTGTGTCTCTTTCACTTTTTATTATCATGGTGTTTTTTTTCTTAATATAAATTCAGTTAAACAACGTGCCGATTAAGTAATATAATCCAATTTACAGATAAAATAAAGGCAAGGAGGGAAAAGGAAAAATACTGTCGGCGTTTATTGTTTTACGGGTGGCTCTTAAGACTCTTGCAATAACTTAAAAATTTTAAAAATCATTGGTTATTCTGTTTTATTTTCAACAGGATAAATTACTATCCGCCTGTTTGGCTCATTATCCCTGCTTCTTGTCCTTACTTCCTTGACTTTTGACAGCAGGTCGTGTACGACTTTTCGCTCATATGGAGGCATTGGCCTTAAAGCTATCTTTCTTCCTTCAGCAACAGCTTTCCGGGCCATTTTCAGTGCTATTTTCCGTATTTTCTCTGAATTTTTTTTGCGGTAGTCTTTTATATCTATTAATATTCTGGTCTCAGACAGTTTCTTTCTTTTTGCAATAAGATTTACTATATATTCAATAGCATCTATATTCTTCCCGTTCTTTCCAATAACAATTGAGAGGTCCCTTCCATAGACACTGATGCTTGATTTATCAGTATCGTTTTCAATTTTTAAATCTTCTTCGCCGCTTATTTTTTCAATTATTTTTTTTGTGACCTCAACGACTTTTTCAAAAGCGTCCCCTGGTATTTCCTTTACTTTTGAAGATTTTTTTTCTTCCTCACTGCTGCTTTTTTTAACGGGCGTTTCTTCTTCTTTTGGGGGCTGTATTTTTTTTGAAGTATCTGCCTCTTCTTCCAGAGACATGACAAACGAGTCTATAGCATTTTTTAAAGAATCGTCAGCAGGCAAAACTATCACTCCTTATATAGTTTCCTATTTCCTTTTTTTCCTCTTTTTTTTCTTTGCCTGGCTTTCGGTACTGTCTGCGGAAACCAGTTCGAGCTTTTTCTGTTGCTCAACTTCTTTTTTTCCCGCTTCTACTTTCTTTGCTTCTTTTTTTACAAGTTTATTTACAAGATACTGCTGGCCAATGGACCAGAGGTTGGTTGTTACCCAATAAATAAGTATCCCGGATGGCATGTTCCAGGATATGGCGCCAAAAACAACTGGCATGAGGTATGTTATCATTGACTGTTTCGGGTCAGTTGTAGTCATACGGGTAGAAATAAACATTGTAACAACCATTAATATAACAAGTATAAAGAAGGGGTCTCTTGCATTAAGGTTAAGCCACAGGAAATTAAAATTCGGATTCGGAATATTCGCAATGAAATTTTTTATATTACCCAATAAATATACAGGCACAAACGGCCCCCCGAGCACATCTGTGACAATGTGTGAGGGGGTTCTTAATGCCTGAAATAATGCAAAAAATACTGGAAGCTGCAGAAGAAGGGGGAGGCACCCTGAAAGCGGGTTGACATTATTTTTCCTGTAGAACTCCATGGTTTCCTGCTGGAGCTTTTGCTTGTCGTCTTTATATTTCTTCTGAAGTTCCTGTATTTCAGGCTGAAGCCTTTGCATTCTCGCCATTGAGCGCGTCTGGCTTATTGTCAGTGGCGTAAGCACCAGCCTGACAATAATTGTAAGCAAAATAATGACAATCCCATAATTTGCAATTATATTATTGTATAGAAAGACGATTACGTATTCTATACCACTTTGTATCGGTCTCAGTAAATTCAGAATCTGGCTCAAATCCAGGAACCTCCAATCATATTTCTCACCTTACAGGGTCGTAGCCGCCTTTATTAAAAGGATTACATCTTAAAATCCTGTATATTGATTTAATACTACCTTTCAGTATACCGTATTTATTTATTGCTTCGATTGCATATTCCGAACAGGTAGGATAAAACCTGCAACTATTTGGAAGGACCGGCGAAATATGCTTCTTATAAAATCTTAAAACTGATACTGCAATTTTCTTCATGTAATTTTACAGATAAATACGCCATTAATAAAGTATCATAAACAATGAATATTATCAGCTATAATAAAAATATTACAATGCATAAAACAAACTAATCGTAAAAAAGCAGGGAAGGGAAGTATCAGGACAGATAGCTGCCAATGGTGCTGTAAATCTGATTGCATAAATCATGAAAACCGAGGTTTACAACCTGACTTTTAACTACAACAAGAAAATCGATGCTTTTGTTATTATTCTTATCCAACTTCCTGAAAGTTTCCTTTAAAAGTCTTTTGATCCTGTTCCTGGTAACTGCATTCCCGGTCTTTTTGCTTATTGCATATCCCAGCCTTACAATATCTTTATCATCGTTGGTAATAAGCATAAATATGCGGAAATAATCATTGTTTATATGAATGCCTTTTTTATATACCTGCTTGAAATCTTTAGCTTGTTTAAGGGTTTCGAATATAATTTTTATTCCTTATTGAATAATTCCCTTTAAAATATAATCAAAAAACCAAAATTTTCTTTGTATTAAGCTGTTAAGACTTTTCTGCCTTTTCGCCTTCTGTTGGCAATTATTTTTCGTCCTGCTTTAGTGCTCATCCTGACCCTGAAGCCATGCGTCTTTTTTCTCTTTCGCTCATTGGGCTGAAATGTTTGTTTCATCATATACCTCTTCTATAAAAACTTCTTTTATGCATAATTAAAAGCGCTATTATACATTTTTATCTTTTTCTTATCAAGAATGTTTTATTCTTTTGTTTTGCAGGTTATATTGAAAAAATACTGCCCGTTCAGCTAACTCCATCATTTATATTATATAATTTTTTTTTATTTTTTTAACAGTTGTTTGTGAAATCTCCGGCTGTTTTACAGTATTTTTTACACTTTTATTATAATTATATTATATTCTTCCTGCAAACATATGTTCTTCTGAAATATCCGGTGAAAACATTTCTTTAAACCTTTTCACTGTTAAAAGAAATTATTATTTTTATTTTCATATAGTTATCAACAGTTGTGGAAAAAACTGTTGATAACTTAAAAAATGCCGCTGTAGAGCATGTCAAAACACTACAAGTCCGGTTGCATTATATCTTAAAAATAATAATTTCGGGCTGTTAAGAACTTTATTTTTTGGAAAGATTTGAAAAAATGAATTTGATAATTAAAATGACATCAACTATAATTTTTCCATTACTTCAGGCGGATTTTTATTCAAATTTTAATTGTATGAATAATATCTGCTTTCCGGGCCGGATATATAAATAGAACCTTTATTAAATTATTTTTTCGCAAATGACCTTATTATGCAAAATACGCCTGAAATAAATAACCAGAACGGTTTACAGGGTATCAGGGAAGATGGTTTTTCCATTTGCGGAAGGATTGCGGTGTATGATAACCTTAAAAGCATTCCAAGAATAATTGATTTTAATTATGTTACCATACAGCATTTCCTTGACGAGGTTCCCCAGAAAACATACCTTTTTTCCCGCGAACTGGGGGGCAGGATACCATATACGATAATTAAAGAGGTTGTTGAAAACCTTATCCATGCAAGTTTCAATGAAATAGTAATAACAATCATGCAGAGTGGTAATCATATTATTGTTTCGGACCAGGGCCCGGGTATTGAAAATAAGGAAAAGGCTTTCCTTCCTGGTTACTCGTCTGCAACCAAAAGCATGAAAAAATATATAAGGGGGGTCGGCTCCGGCTTGCCCATAGTCAGGGAGACTATTATTTTTTCAGGCGGAAATGTAGATATTACTGATAATATAAAGAAGGGCACCGTTGTTTCTTTGAGGATCGAGGAAGGTGAAAATATCAATGGAAATATTCTGCAGACAGGCACAATTGGGCATCAGGCCGCCCAGCAGGGTGCTGCCCAGGGTATAAAAGAACCCAGAACCGACGCCGAGCCAAAAACGCCGGTCCCGTCCCAGAAAAAAGATAAACCGCCTGAAAAACAAAAAGTAGAAGAGTTTGACAGCCTCAAGCTTTCCATAAGGCAGATAAAAATACTTTCACTTGTCCTTGAGCTGGATGAGACCGGACCATCAAAAATTGCAAAAGAGCTCGGATTCAGTCTTTCAACATCTTACAGGGAACTTATTTTCCTTGAAGAATCCGGTTTGCTTGTGATGACAGAGTCCGGCAAGAGACAGCTTACCGATACGGGCAAAAAATGTCTTGAATATTATTCAAATAGTTTTTAATATATTTACATGGATGACCTCAACAGTATATGGAAGAAAGTGCTCGATAATGTTAAAGACAAGGTAAATACCCCTACTTTTAAAACATGGTTTGAGCCCATTAAGCCAATATCTATAAAAAAAAACCTGGTTACGGTATCTGTTAACAGCCCCTTTGCCAAAGAATGGCTTGAGTCCAGATATCTTCAGATGCTGCTTGAGTCTGTCCAGAAAGCAATTGATATTTCTGCCAGATTAACCATCTCTGTTGATGCAGGAATTTCTGACAAGGACCGGCGCACAGGCGATGACGAGCCAGGCATAAAAACACCCAAGTCGTCGCCATCTTCTTCGATTGGTTTTAATTCAAAATATACCTTTGATTCCTTTGTTGAAGGAACCGGCAACAGGTTCGCCTATACAGCCGCCCAGGCTGTCAGCGAAAAGCCCGGAAAGGCGTATAACCCGCTTTTTATATATGGCGGCGTCGGTCTTGGTAAAACACATTTGCTTCATGCTATAGGGCAATATGTTTTAAAATATCATTCAAGTTTTGTTGTTAAATATGTATCTGCAGAAAAATTCTTAAATGATTTCATAAATGCATTAAGATATAAAAATATAATTTCCTTTAAAGAAAGCTATAGAAACAATGACATCCTCCTGGTTGATGATATACAGTTCCTTGAAGAAAAAGAAGCCAGCCAGGAAGAATTTTTTCATACTTTTAATGCGCTGCATGGCACAAACCGCCAGATAGTGCTTTCAAGCGACAGGCCGCCCAGGGACCTTTCCACGCTTGAAGACAGGCTCCGTTCACGGTTTGAATGGGGGCTTGTTACAGACATACAGCCGCCCGATCTCGAGACAAGAATAGCAATACTTGACAAGTATGCCGAGAGGGAAAACCTTAAGGTTGACAGGGAGATAATAAATCTTATCGCTGAAAGAGTAACCACAAATATCAGGGAGCTGGAGGGTGCGGTTACCAGGGTTGTTGCATTTTCATCTCTTACCGGCACCCCTGCAGATATAGACACCGCAAGAAAAGTGTTAAAGGATATGATGCCGGAAGACAGCCAGGCCCGGGTGACAAGCCAGCGCATTTTAAAAGAGGTTTCCAAATATTTTTCAATACCTATCAATGTTCTTGTTGGAAGTAAAAGAAACCAGTATATCGCCCACGCCCGCCAGGTTGCAATGTATCTTTGCCGCGAACTTACAAGCGATTCTCTTCCCGCTATAGGCAGGGTTTTTGGAAACAGGGACCACGCTACTGTAATTTATGCAATTACAAAAATAAATGACCTTATTTCCAAAGAAAGTGACGTGTATAAACACGTAAAAGAGATAACAAACAGGGTAAGGTCCTGACTGTCAGCAACTGTCTTAAAACCTGTCAGTAACACGGGTTGAAACTGTGTTATTTTGTTAATAAAAACAGCACACCGCGGCCCCTGTCAATAAAATGCCATGTTTTCAACAGTTTTTAACTGTTTTTTCAACAGCTCTGCAGGTTTTTATGATATACAGACAACCCTGTTTTCTGTTTTTATTAACATTATCAACAGGCATTATTATTACTACTATTTATTTAAATTAATATTCTATTATAATAGAGAAAATGTTAATAATGTTTCCATTTTACTTAAACCTTATTGTTTATCTTTAATAAAGAAAGGTAAAAAATGAAAATCCAGACAACCAGAGACGAGGTTCTTAATAAGATTTTATTTGTAAGCAGGGCAATGTCCCCAAAGGTTTCCAATTTTATATTAAACGGCATAATGCTGGAAGCCGAGGAAACAACATTAAACATATACGGTACCGACCTGGAAACAAGCATAAAAAGCAATATCCCTGTAAAAGTGGATGTGCCGGGAAGGGTGGTGGTTCCATCAAAGATACTTACTAATATATTAAAAAGTTTTCCGGAATCAAAAATAGAGATAGAGCTCCTGGGCTCGACAAACGAGCTCAAAGTTACCTGCCAGAAAGCAAATTTTATGCTTAACACTTTTTCGCTGGAAGAATATCCGCAGTTTCCGTCAATAAAAAAAGCAGGCTCTTTTAAGATAAAAATCCAGGATTTAAAATACCTGATCTCAAAAGTCCAGAAAGCAAGCTCCACAGATGAAAGCAGGGTGGTTTTGACAGGCATTCTGCTGGACCTTTCAGGTGAAAAACTAAAACTTGCCGCAACAGACAGCTACAGGCTTGCTGTTGCTGAAAGCGGTGTGGCATATACAGGGGAGCCGGTGAAAGTAGTGGTGCCTTCAAGAGTGCTGGACACTATTGCAAAAAGCGAATCACATAATGGTGAAATAGAGCTTAATATAGAAGAAAACCAGATAAGTTTTTATATAAATGATGAAAAAGGCATGCAGACAACAATAATATCGAGACTTTTATCGGGCAAGTTCCCCGATTATGAAAACCTGATTCCTGAAAACTTCAACCACAGCATAATCATAAAAAGGGAAGTAATGCTCGATGTCATAAAAAGGATATCATCCATATCACAGGACAACATCCCGGTAAAGCTTGATATAGAGAACGGAAGAATCATAGTCTCCATGAATATAAGGGAAGTTGGCAGCTCCAGCGAAGATTTTGAGGTCAGCTATGGGGAAGAGAACATCCAGATAGCTTTTAATCCGGATTTTTTAATAGACGGATTAAACACCATAGACGATGAAAAAATAATCTTCAATATTGTTGAACCCTTAAAACCCATTATGATAAAACCGGAAAAATTCGAAGGGCTTCTTTACCTGTTAATGCCCATACGTATATCCTGAGCCGCACAGGAGCCATGCATTGAAACAATCCATTAAAAAAAGCATAGGAATAATAGGCGCTGGCCGCCTTGGCACTACGCTTGCTGCAGCGATAAACAAAAAAAAGATAAGCGGCATTGAACTCGTGGCAATCTCTTCAAAAACCGGCGATGCGCTTATCAGGGCGCAAGATATAATAGGAACGGTAAAAAATAACCTGATTTTTACTACTGACAATAATAAGTGCGCCGCAGAAGCAGATTGTATTTTTATTTGCACGCCGGATGATATTATTGAAAATGTATGTAAAAGCATAGTCCAATCAAACCCCGGGGATATTAAAGCCAAGCTTTTCATACATTTCAGTGGTGCTAAAACACTAAAAGTTCTTTCAAGCGCAAGCGAAGCGGGTGCACATACCGCATCCATACACCCGATTAAGTCCTTTGCGTCCATTAATGATTCAATAGAAACATTGCCGGGAACGATTTACGGGGTTACTTACCCCGTAAAACCGCACAGCGAAAGCAGGAAGTTTATAGACTATTTTGTTTTAAGCATGGGCGGCACTATAATCGAAGTGGAAGATGAAAAAAAATCGCTTTATCATGCGGCAGCATGCGTGGCCTCGAATTATCTTGTTGCCCTTGTAAATTATGCAGTGAGCATACATGAGGGCATTGGTATAAAAAAAGAAGACTCATTGAGGGCTCTTTCCGGCCTTATTGAAGGGACCATTGCAAATATAAAAAAGCTCGGGCCTCAGCAGGCGCTTACCGGACCAATTGCTAGAGGCGACACCGGTACGGTTGAAGAACATCTCGCCAACTTCAGCAAATATCTCGGGCCGGACCGGGACCTTGTTTACAGCATAATGGGCTATGAGACAGCAAAGCTTGCCTGCCAAAACGGGTGGATAAAAAAGCCGGTGCTTGAAGAATTCAGAAAAATTTTTAAAATTCAGTAAAAGCAGTAAAACAGGCAAAGCGCCATGACTCTTTAAGAAAAACTCTCATTTAATCTTTGGGAAAAGGTGGAACAGGATTGGAAATCATTTCAAACATAAGTAAAATGCAAAAAATTTCCCGGTCCCTGTTTCGTAATGGTGAAACAGTGGGGCTTGTCCCGACCATGGGCTATCTTCATGAAGGGCACATAAGCCTTATAAAAAAAGCCAGGAAAAATGCTGCAAAAGTAATAACCAGTATATTTGTAAACCCCACACAGTTCGGCCCCGGAGAGGATTACGAAACTTACCCGAGAGACATTGAAAGGGACAGTGAAATAGCTAAAAAAGCCGGCACGGATTATGTTTTTGTGCCCGGGGCGAAAGATATGTATCCAGCGGATTTTGCCACCTTTGTCGAAGTAAAGGAAATGGACAGTATTATGTGCGGGGCTTTTCGCCCCGGCCACTTCAGGGGCGTATGTACAGTTGTTCTTAAGTTATTTAATATCATATATCCGTCAATGGCATATTTCGGCCTTAAGGACTACCAGCAATACCTTATAATTAAAAAAATGGCAGCAGAACTTAACCTTCCGGTAAAAATCGTTGGTTGCCCGATAATAAGAGAAAAAGACGGCCTTGCAATGAGCTCAAGGAACAAGTATCTTACAGAGAAGGAGCGCAGAAGCGCCACAGTATTATACAGGAATCTGATATTTGCAAAAGCTGGAATAATTGAAGGCGAAAGGGATATGCTGAAACTGCAGAAGAGCTGCATTAATAATATTAAAAGTAATGAAAGTATCTCAAAAATCGAATACTTTGATTTCAGGGACGGCACAACACTCAAAGAGATAAAGTCGCTTGAGCGGGCAGAAGGTATGAAAATTCCGGAAAAATTACTGGTTGCAACAGCGGCCTATATTGGCAGGACCAGGCTTATAGACAATATTGTTTTAAATATTAAAAATATTTGTAAGCCGGGCGCTAAAGGTGTTTAAATCCTGGCAGTCCGGGCACATAAACTGTATAATCAGCAGTTTAAACCAGGAAAAGAATCTTATCAGGTGAAATTAAATAAAAAATCTTTTAAAAGGGGAAGGTTAAAGTGTTTATAAATGTTTTAAAGTGCAAGATACACAGGGCGACGGTAACTGATGCACAGATACATTATCATGGCAGTATTACTATTGACAGGGAGCTTATGGACAGGGCAGGGCTGCTGCCATTTGAGAAAGTAATGGTTGTCAGTCTTGACAGCGGGGAAAGGCTTGAAACATATGTAATCGAAGGCGCAAGGGGAAGCGGTGAAATATGCCTGAATGGAGCTGCTGCAAGGAAAATCCTGAAAGGCGACACAGTCATAATAATTGCTTTTGTAACAATAGATGCAAGGGAATATGCCACATTTGAGCCTGTTATAGTACATGTAGATGCCAACAACAGAATCGTAGAAGAGGACAACGGGGAAACAGATGACCAATGTTAGAAAAACCTGCAGGAAAGAAAATTAAAAAAAATACCCTCTTTTTTTGCACCCTTTTTTTGCTGCCTGCAAGCCTGTTTTTTATTTTATCCTGCAGCAATATAAAAATAACAACCCCTGACGCCGGTTTTATACAAATGGAGCCGGATTCAAGCACAGGAAACAGCAAAGAAGGCACTACCGGTGAGGGTTCGGCAAATACCACAGCGCCTTCATCCGGAAAAGATGTAATTTATTTTTTTGACTACAGTTCTGTAGAAATCGAGCCGACACAGTCAATAGATCTTTTAATAAAGAACTGTAACATTTATATGGATATTTACGGCGACATTATTGTTCTTGGTGAAATCGAAAATCTTTCAAATGCCTGGAAAACAAATATCGAAATTACTTTTAACTTTAATGACAGCTCGGGCATGGAAATAGATTTTGTAAAAACCCCTGCGTTTGCAAGCTATTTGCAGCCCGGCAGCATTATGCCTTTTTATCTTGTATATTCAGAAAGGTCAAACTATATAAATATATCCAGTGTTAAAATAGGCACGAATTTCAGGAATTATAATAAAAGCCCAAAAGGGCTGCCGATTGTTGCAGAAGAAAAGAGGGGTTTTATAAATAAAATATTTAATGTAAGCGGCAAAGTCACAAATATTGGAGACAACAGCATAGAGGACCTGAAAATATTCTGCACATTCTATAATTTAAAGAACCAGGTGGTTTTCATAAAGAAATGCTACATAAAAGAGGACATGATGGGCCCGCTTGAGGAGCAGGACTTCAGGCTCGAAGTGCTGATGGATGAATATCTTCCGGAATTTACTCACTACAGATTTGGAGCATTTTTCAGAGATTCGCTTAAAATCCCGGACCAGGAGTAAAAATATGGCTTTGGCCATGACAAATTCCATTAAAATTTAAGTTTTTTATATATTAATATTATAATAATAAACCAGTAATCCTTTAAGTTATAAAATAAATATAAGGGAAGAAACTTGAAAAAATTAAAATCATCCAAACAGGTTTTTATACCAGCAGCAATATTAACAATATTATTGTGCTGTTTTGTGCTTGTTTCCTGTTCCTTTTTCAGTGAAAGTGAAAATGCGCAGGAACAGGCAGTCTCTACAGAAGCAGAAGCATCACCCCAGGAAGAGCAGCCCGCAGATGTCTTACTGATAGAGGAAGTAACGATTTGGGACAAGCTGGAGCCCGGGGAACAGATACAGCTAATGGACACGATAGAAAAATATACTGCATTAAACCAGCAAATAAAAATAAACACCCGTCATTTCCGGAGCGAGGAAGAGCTTGTCGATCAGTTCAGGGCAGCAAGCCTGGCTGGTGCAGGGCCGGAAATTGTTCTTGCCAGGCTGGAGTCCGCATCAGTTCTTGCAGGCGCAAGTGTTTTAAAGCCCATTACTGACGACATGGCATATCCTGATATTCTCGAAGGGCTTGCTGAAATATCTGCTGTCGAAAATAAAAGCTATGCCATACCCTTCAGGGCTTTTGATTTCCTCATGCTCTTTTATAACCGTGATTTTATCAGTGAAGCGCCGGAAAGTTTTGAGGAACTTATAGAATACTGCAGGGAAGTAAATAACCCGAAAGAGGAAACTTATGGTTTCATACTGAATTCTTCTGAAGCAGACTGGATACTTCCATTTATTGGAGGATACCAGGACTGGGTATATGATTATTCAACAGGGGCCATAAATCTTGACACCCAGGCAACAGTTAAAACACTGGAATTTTTAACTATGCTTTATAACCAGGAAAAAGTGGTTCCGCAAGGTTATGAATATGAAGATATCAACAATGCTTTTAAAGAAGGCAGGGCCCACATGATAATAAATGGGAACTGGGCCGTGGAAGAATATATTGAAAATGGCCCGGACTTCGGCATTGCAGAAATTCCTGTTGTATGGGGAGGATTGAAAAATCCCACCCCGATGATAGACGGCATAGGATTTATGATAAATGCCAATACATTCGGTAAATCACTTGAAAATACAAAAAGCTTTATTGAATACCTGATGTCAGAAGAAATACAGCAGAAATGGACAGAAAATACGGCCACAATGCCATCTTTAAAATCAATGGCTTCCAGCCCTTTTATTTCTTCAAATCAGTATTACCTTGCCCAGGCCAGGCAATCAGCAATTTGCAGGGGCAAACCTCCCGGGGAAGCATTAATAGCAATACGTGAAGCATTGATGATGAATTTAAAAAATGTGCTAAGCGGCAGCATCATACCTGAAGATGCTGTAAAGAAAATACAGGAAGACGTTATAAAGCTGAGATCCGGTTCAGAAACAGGGACAGATGCGTTTACGGGCGGGCCGGACGAAAATGCCGATACTTCATTAACAAGCGAAAGCCTGGCGGAATGACCAGCATGAAAGGCTCCGGGCATTGGACGATTTAAAAGAAACAAATCAGGTTAACAGTAATGAATACGGCAACGATGATGCTGAAGAAGAAAATTTCCAGGGCACAGCAGAAAGCCGTGTTCGCGAGCAAAGGGACCAGGATGATAAAAGGCTTGTTACACTTTCCCAGAAAGGGGACAAAGCAGCTTTTGAGAAACTTGTAAGGATGTATTCAAAGTATGTCTATACCAACGCCTTTTTTATGCTGCGCGATACCCATGAAGCAGAGGATGTCAGCCAGGAAGTCTTTGTAAAAGTATATCTGTCAATAAAGAATTTCAGGGGGCTTTCAAGCTTCAAGACGTGGCTGAGAAAACTTACCATAAATACATGTATAGACAAGTTAAGGATAAAATCAAAAACAACTGATAAAAAAGTGAGCCTTGAAGCCTTTGAAGAAAATTATGACGTTGTTTTTACGGACCTCAACCATAATATAGAGCGGAACTTCATAGCAAGGGAGACAATAAAAGAGGTACTGGATATAATTGTGAACCTGGAAGAAAGCTACAGGATACCTCTTATCCTGAGAGACTTCCAGGATTACAGCTACAGGGAAATTGCAATACTCATAAAAAAGCCCATCGGGACAGTAAAAACTAATATCCACAGGGCAAGAAAAATAATCAAGGATAAATTGAAATATGAGAAAGAGAAGAAAATCTGATGGCTGATATAGACAAATACATGAAAATGGCCAAAAAAGTAGTAATTAAGCCTGAGGACCATAATATCGAGGACAGGATAATCGAAAGAATATCCTGTGTTGATGAAAAAGATAAGAGCCTGCTGGATAGTAAATTCATGGAATATCTGGAAAAAAACAATTCCCGGCTTTATCTTTTTTCAGAAGGCATTAAAAATAACCCCGGAAAATTCGTATTGGTCCTGGCGTCTATTTTTATGGTACTGGCTTTTATAGTGCTTATTTTCAGGAACAGTTCGCGCCTGACAAAAGGGGATGGCAGCAAACCCCCGGAAAATTAAATTTACCCGGGCTATCTTCTCCTGAAAATGAGTATGAGTATTATTATAAATACAATAATTACCCAGAACCAGGGGTTAGTAAGAAGGTCCCTGATGGGGGAATACGGTATTTTTCCAAAAAGGGTATTTAAGGTTATTTCAAACCAGCTATATATCCGGGTCCAGAGAAACTTCATGTTTTCTGCACTGAAAAATTCCTGGAGCCTGACAATAAAAATTTCCATACTTTATATAATAAATTATTTTATAAAATAATATATATTATAGGTTAATTTTCCAAATAAAAAAAATATTATCCAGAAAAAGCAAATGAGCAAAGGCAAAAAAATTCTTATCGCAATGAGCGGGGGAGTGGATTCTTCGGTGGCTGCAATGCTGTTAAAAGACGAAGGCTTCGGCGTCGCAGGAATGACAATGTGTTTCGGGGTAGAGCTTGACCATGCAAAAGGAACAAAATGCTGCGGTGCGGAAGCAATAAATGATGCAAGGAGAGTCTGCAGCTATCTGGGGATACCCCACTATGTTTCAGATTATTCCAGGCATATGAAAGAAAAAGTTATAAAAAAATTTATAAGGAATTATCTTGCAGGGCTCACCCCGAATCCATGCATAGACTGTAACAGGCACTTAAAATTTGAGCTCATGCTCAATCACGCAAGAAGGCTGGGATTTGATTTCTTTGCAACGGGCCACTATGCAAGGATACTTGAAGATAAAACAGGGTTTTACTTATCCAGGGCGCATGACAGGCTGAAGGACCAGAGCTACTTTTTGTATGTGATTAAACGCAGCGACCTTGGCTTTATTAAACTGCCTCTGGGAGGATACGATAAAAAAACAGTAAGGAATATCGCATCCGGGGCAGGGCTGCCGGTTGCCGGCAAGGATGAGAGCCAGGACATATGTTTTTTAGATAATGATTACAGGGACTTTATTTCAGGTTTGAATCCGGTTGCGGGGGTTCCCGGTGACATAATAGATAAAGAAGGCAAAATCCTGGGCAGGCACAAGGGTGTTGCACATTACACAATAGGCCAGCGCAAAGGGCTTGGAATAAGCCACTCCGAGCCACTTTTCGTAACCGGCATAGATGCGGTAAAAAACCTGGTTATAATTGGGACAAAAGAAGACCTCAAATCCGGCGGCTTTACTGTAAAAGATATAAACCTGCTTGTTGATAAAATGCCTTCTGAGGCAAAAGTTAAGATAAGATACCAGGGAACAGAAATGCCCTGCAAGATAAAACAGTATAAACATATACTCAGGGTTGTATTTACCTGTCCCCAGGAAGCTGTCACCCCGGGACAAAGCGCAGTCTTTTATGAAGGCGACAGGGTCCTTGGCGGGGGAGTGATTTTAAAAAAAATAAACTGATGTTAATGAATATAAGTAGAGAAAATGGTCCTGAATTGGCCGTAGCTTATTCCTGCTTCACCTATCTCTCTTGGATTGGCTGCCCCCTTTTTTGCATCATTATGATAATCAGAACCGCCGGTAAAAAATCTGATGCGGCCCCTGTAGCGGTCTTCCACCTCTTTTTGTATTTGTTCATTTGTAAGGCTGCCCTTATATGTTGTCTTGCTGTAAGTATAGCAGGACTCAATACCATCAAGGCCGGAAACAATAAGCTTTTCTATATAATCCGTCCTGCTGCCTGCTTTAATATCTTGTGAGGCCAGTGACTCATCAATAAGATAGGGGTGGGCAAGCACAGCCAGGCCCCCGCATTTTTTTATTATTTCTATAGCTCTAAGCGGGTTGATTTTTCTTCTCTTGACATTGAGGCCGGGATCGTCTCTTACAAAAAGCTTTGCTTTTTCCCATGAGGGAAAATAGCCCCTGGCTGCCAGCAGTTCAAAAATATGTTTTCGCTGTACTTCATCCGGTGTCCTTTTTTTCAGGTTTCCTTTACTATCCCGGAAATTAAGTATTTCTTTTTCATAATCTATTTCCAGGCCCCTTTCTGTCAAAAGCATGCACAATTCCTTATATGCGCCGGACTTCGATTCTTTTGCAAATTCCTGTGCGGAAACAACAGAAGCAGCGCTCCAGTCAAGCTCATAGCCTATTATGTGAACATCATCAACGTTGCTGTCACAGGAAAATTCATAACCAAAGACAAGCCCAAGCCCTTTTTTACAGGCTGTTTTTTTTAATTTATCAGGACTTTCAGGGCAAATGTCATGATCCACCATGGCAATAGCCCTCATCCCTGCATTTGCAGCTTTTGTGATAAGTTCTCCGGGGGCATCATTGCCATCGGAGCGGGTTGAATGGCAGTGAAGGTCGACCTCATACAAAGGCTTACAGGCATTATGCTGCGAATGCATCTTAAATCTTTGCCTTTCCTGAGCTTTTAAATATATCCATGTATTTTTCGACAAGTTCTTTTACCCTGTCTTTTACATAACTGATTTTTTTTACGGGCTCATACTCATCAGGATGCTGGTCAATATATTTTTTACAGCTGTCTATATAAACATGCTTGATCTCAGTTGATATATTCATTTTTGAAGGACCGAATGAAATCAGCCTTGCAAGGTCCTTTTCAGCGAGCCCGGAACAGCCATGTATTACAATAGGGAAATCAGTGACATCCATTATCCTTCCGAGCCTGTTAAAATCCAGCTCATAATGTGAATCATAAAATCCATGCTTTGTGCCAATGGCAACTGCCAGAGAATCAATGCCTGTCTTTTGTGCAAAATCATTTACTTTATCCGGGTCGGTTAAAAGGATGCTTTTCTCATCTACATTTATATGTTCTTCCTTGCCTCCTATATGCCCGAGCTCACCTTCTACAGTAACACCCTTTTTATGCGCAGCATCAACTACTCTTTTTGTAATTTCAATGTTTTTTTCATAAGGATAAGAAGAGCCGTCAACCATTACCGAGCTCCAGCCTGATTTTATGCAATTGTCTATGATATCCGGGTCGGTACCGTGGTCAAGTATCATTGCGACCGGGACCCCTGACTGCTCAGCAAGCTCTTTTATTACAGCAGGAAGGATATTATAACCCATTTCCACAACTGTCTTCTGGGAAGTCTGCACGATTACCGGTGAGTTTTTTTTACTTGCCGCTTCAATAACAGCAACAAGGGAAGTGTGGTTTACTATATTAAAACCCCCGACTACATATTTGCCCTCCCTGGCACTTATTAACATTTCTTTTGTATTTACATAAGGCATTTTGCTCTCCTGTCAAAATTTTATGCTTGTTTGAAATTATTATCTTTATAAGCAATTATAAGAGCAAATTCTATTAATTGCAAGATATTGCATTACTGCAATTTTATTGAAGATAAATTATTGATTAATTAATGATTTTGTTAAAAAAACTATCTTTTAATACTATTAAATACTATTTAAACATCCTTATTTTATCTGCAGCCTGCAGGAGTATAATATTAAATAAAATTTTCTGAAAGTTTTTAATTAAAGGGCTGCATATAATCTATATGGACGGGTTTTCCACAGGTTTGGCTGTTTATTGGCATTAGGTTCTTTATCATCATTATAGAAAAAATAAAAAGAAGGAGGGGGCTTTGTCGTACTTCAGGTTCCAGGAGAGAAACACCAATGTCAGGCGGGAAATTGTTGCAGGCGTAACAACATTTATGACCATGGCGTACATAATATTTGTCAATCCTGCAATACTTTCAAGCGGCGGTGCAACAGGGATACCTTTTGAGGCAGCAGTTGTTTCAACCTGCCTCGGTGCGGGTATCATGAGCATCATAATGGGTCTTGTGTCGAACACCCCGTTTGCACTTGCTTCGGGAATGGGGATAAATGCCGTGGTTACGTTTACCATAATACTGGTGCTCGGAATGACATGGCAGCAGGCCATGGGAATTGTTGTAATAGAGGGGCTGCTTGTTGTAATAATGGTTCTTACAAAACTTCGGGTAATATTGATGAACGCTATACCAATGGGGCTTAAATATGCAATTGGCGTAGGCATTGGACTTTTCATTGCATTTATTGGCGCCCAGGAGGCAGGCTTTGTTGCGGTAGATTCTGTAACTGCAGTCAAACTGGGAGATTTTACTGCACACTATACGCTACTTGCTGCTTTCGGGCTGGTTCTCACAATAATACTTATTGCTTATAAGGTCCGTGGAGGAATCCTGATAGGAATTGCAGGGACTACGGCAATAGGCATGATTTTTAAAGTTATACCACTGCCGGCCAGGATAGTCAGCCTTCCCACAGCGGCAAGCTTCTCGACTTTCTTTAAAGCAGATATTCCGGGCGCAGTATGGAGCAACGGGATGTTAAACGTTGCGGCAATAATAATGATTTTTGCCCTTTTTATGACAGATTTCTTTGACACAATGGGAACAGTTATAGGGGTCGGTGAGGAAGCCGGACTGCTTGATTCAAAGGGAAGGCTCAAGAATTTAAACAGGGTACTGCTTGTAGACTCAGGCGCAGCAGTGGTAGGCGGCCTGTTTGGCGCAAGCTCAATTACCACATACATAGAAAGCGCATCAGGCGTTTCAGAAGGGGGCAGAACGGGCCTTATGCCGACAACAACCGGCGTGCTCTTCCTGCTTTCAATTTTCTTTGCCCCGCTTATTGCGGTAGTGGGAGGCGGTGTACAGATAGCAGAAGGAGTCTATAAATATCCCGTGACTGCGCCGGCTCTAATAGTTGTCGGATTCTTAATGATGAGCGTCATATCAAAAATAGACTTCAGGGATTACGAGATCGGCATTCCTGCTTTCCTGACAATAATAATTATGCCGTTTACATATAATATATCGTATGGCATAGGATTCGGTTTCATAAGCTATACGCTTATAAAACTTTTCAGGGGAAGGTTCAGGCAGCTGCACCCGCTCATGATAGTTGCAAGTGTCTTGTTTGCAGTGGCCTTTATTGCACAGGCTCTTGCTTCAAAATTCATGGGTAAGTAAGCTATATTAAAGCAGGAAGTTTTTAAAAAAAGGGGGTATATGGAACATACAACCAGCAGTAAAATTACAGATATAATCAGGCATAGAAAATCAGTCAGGAATTATTCTTCAGCCGGCATTACAAAAGATGCAATGGAAGAGATTAAAGGATTTTTAAAAAAAGATTTCAGGCTGCCATTTAAGACAACCCCGAGGTTTGAATTTATTGATTCCGGGGAGCTGGACAGGCAGGAGCTAAAAAAGCTTGGCACATACGGCATTATTAATGGTGCAAAGTATTTCATTGCAGGCATAGCAAAGAAAGTCCCTCAGGAGTATGCCCTGAAAGATACCACTCAAGACATACAGGGGCCAAAACCTGCTGCAGGAACTGAAAACCTTGTCGATCTGGGATTTGCATTTGAAGAAATTATACTTAAGCTGACCTCCATGGGGTTTGGAACATGCTGGCTTGGAGGCACTTTCAACAGGGCGGGCTTTGAAAGCAGGGCAAACTTATCTGAAGGCGAAGTCCTTGCTGCTGTTTCACCATTTGGCTATAAAAACGATAGAAGGTCTTTAATGGATTCTGTAATAAGAGGTATTGCAGGTTCAAAAAACAGGAAACCCCGGGAGATGCTGTTTTTTGAAAATGATTTTAGCAACCCTGCCAGTGAAAGTGGAAGCGGTGATTATAACATCCCGCTTGAAATGGTAAGGGCTGCACCTTCGGCGTCAAATAAACAGCCCTGGCGCATAGTTCTGGAAAAAGAAAGAAGCCCGGATACGGGCCCGGACAAAAAACAGGGGATGAAGGTAAAAAGCTGCCACTTCTTTCTTTCCAGGACACCTAATTATGCAAAAATACCTTTCATGCCTGACCTTCAGATGGTTGATATTGGGATAGCAATGTGCCATTTTGCGCTTACCTGCGCCGAATCGGGCATTAAAGGAAGATGGGAAAAAGTGCAAAACAAAATTACAGATAAAATAGCTCAATCATACAGATCAAATGAAGAACTGGTATATGTCAACAGCTGGCAGCATTAATTAAAGCCTGATTTTTTCTGTTTCCTTATATAATAAAAAGAATTTATCTTGCCGGGTTGCTTTTTATGCTTGAAATAACTTCTTTTGTAATTTCATTTACAAGGTCGCTGTAAAGAACCGTTTTTGCGCCGGAGCTGAATTTAGGATCCGTAAAACCGCATGTCCTGTCAGAGCATGATATGCATAAAGTTTTGTCGGGCGTACACATATTTTTGCTGCCGAAAACTTCAAGCCTGCCCATAACTATTTTCTTTACTTCTTCAAAACCCCTGTTAATAACATCCGGAAGGCTCGTTACCTCAGGTTTATCAGTAAGATACTGCCTTATCCTGGAGACCCCCGCAGCAGACATCTCAGTGTAGAAATTTATCTTGCAAACCCCGAGGCTTACTGCTTTTCTGAAGCCATCATCCGGAATGCCTGAGCCGCCATGCAGCACAAGAGGTATGTTTACGGCCGCTCTTATTTGTGCAAGGCGCTCGAAATCAAGGTTTGGTTCCCCTTTGTAAAATCCATGGACATTTCCTATGGCAATTGCCAGCGCATCAATATCAGTCTCTCTGGCAAACTTTACAGCTTCATCCACCCTGGTAAATGTTTCCTTGCTCGCAGAGTGTGCAGTCGGGGCAGTTTCACCGATTGCTTCTCCGCCCACATGCCCTATTTCAGCTTCTACGCTTACATTTACTGACCTTGCTACTTTTACCACTTCTCTGGTCAGCGCAATATTTTCGTCAAGCGGGTGTGCGCTTCCGTCTATCATTACAGAGGTAAACCCCGCCCTGATTGCGCGTACGACGGTTTGCAGGCTTACCCCATGATCAAGATGAAAACACACAGGTATGTCCACTTTTTTTGCAGCACTGATAATTACAGGCGCTATTTCTTCAAGGTTAACATATCTTAAATGAACCTCTGCTACCTGCAGTATCACCGGGGAACGCTGCTCGACAGCAGCATCGATAACTGTGTCGATAAAACCCAGGTTTGTTACATTAAAAGCGCCAACTGCATATTTATTTTCCTGTGCGTGCTTTAAAAGGTCCTTAAGGTTTATTAGAGCCATTTTTTTTCCTTTTTAATTATAAAAATAATGAAATCTTTAATGGATTTTATATTATTTTACCGGTTTTTTACATAATTATTTTGCTGCCCAGATTTTATAAACCTTAACAGCGGCCGGGAAATGCAACCGGGCTGCAAATGCTATTCATCCTCTGTCTCAAACTCAAGAGCATCAAGCAGTTCTTTTGCAGACGCGAAATCTTTTTTATTTACCATAAGGGAAACCCCATATACAAGATCCTGTGCAGGATACATGTTTCCTGCATCATCTGCAAATATAAAAGATTCTATACCGTTTGTCTGCAGAAAGCCTTTAGCGATTTCCGCTTCAATCTTTGAAGTGAATATTTTTAATTTTTTTAAATTTTCCATGTAATTTATGATATCATACTCCACAAGTTTTATCTGTCTGTCTTTTCAAAAAAACAGGAACGGCTTATTAAAAATTAAACATTCTGTTATTATTTAAAAATGGATAATATTTACAGATTTTCACTACCTGATAAAAAAGCGGAGAAAGGCCCGAGCAGCAATTGCCGTATAGCCAGGCTCTGCCCAAAAAAACCTGCTGCAGTAATACCGATTATACTGTCGTTATTGCTTATTGCAGTATTTTCTGTATTTTTTCTTGCCGGATGCAATGAAGGCGCGGGGCTGATTGCGGGCGGTACAGATAAACAGATGTCCGGGAAGGCTGAAAACACGGAGAATAGCGGCACCGGCAGTAATGCCCAACAGGGTCCGGACACATCAGCAATAGATGGCGCAGCAGATAATGCAGGCAGCGACACAGGAAAAAGCGGGGACCAGGGCAGCAGCCAGGCCCAGGACCGGATTTTGACTAATGAGACCGGCGGCAAAGATATTGCTGAAAACGATACAGCTAATGCAGGTAAAACTGATAACAGCGCTAATGTTTCAGGAAAGCAAAATGAAGATTCACCGGAAGGTGAAGAGTTAAAAATCGTGCCCGCCCCGCCGGTAATCAACCTTCATATAATAATGGGCCCTGAATATGCACAGGATAACCAGGTATGTTTTTACAGAATAATGGCAGACATTTCCGGCCAGCCCTTCCCGGTTTTCAGTTTTTCAAAAGATGACAGCAATGGGGCATGGGGGCCCAATATTGCCCAGGTAAATCTTTTAAGGGATGAGACATTTACTCTGAGGTGTGAAGCATCTAATTCTCAGGGAACTGCTGCATCAGAAATAACCCTTGCCTGGGTCGAAAACCCGCAAGGCAATCAGGACGGCGGAATCGGGGAACTTTCTCCCGAAATAATTGTCGACTATGCTGACTCTGCAAATTTTCTTGTAGATGTCAATTTGACTGTACAGCAGGTTACGGTTTTATATAAGGGTGTAATAATTAAGACAATGCCATGTTCAGGGGGCAAACCTGAGACCCCGACACCACTTGGCAACTATACTACAAACCAGAAAATCTATTATGCCTGGATACCAAAATTTGCACAGGGCGCATTCTACTGGACCAGGTTCTACGGGCCGTATCTTTTCCACAGTGTACCTTATGATGCAGGCGGCAATATGATGGCTGATGAGCTGGGCAAAATGGGCTCCCCTGCCAGCCACGGATGTGTCAGGCTGCTTCTTGAAGATGCAAAATGGTTTTATGAGACACTGCCGCTGGGAATTAAAGTCAGCATCCATAACTGATGTAATTCTTTTAAAATACAGACTATGGTTTAAGCCTCAAATAATTGACAAATGGCACAAAACAGAATGTGTTTAGAAAATAATTTTTAATAGAAAACCCCTATGCTTTTTAAACAGGAACACATTGGAATAATTGACCTTGGCACAACTTCAGTCAGGTTTATTATTTTTGACACAGATTTTAATATTTGCTGTTCCAGGTCAAAACAGGTAAAACAGCTCTACCCGAAACCCGGCTGGGTAAATGAGGATCCGGATGAAATCTGGGATGCAACGATACAGGTAATATCATCATGCCTCAAAGAATCAGTTCCAGGGCAATTAATCGGTATAGGCATTTGCAACCAGAGGGAATCCACAATGGTCTGGGACAAAAAAACCGGAGAAGCCCTGTCGGAACTTATTGTGTGGCAGGACCGCCGCACAGCCGGGAGGTGTGCAGAACTTAAAAATAAAATAGACCCCGCTATGATAAATAAAAAAACGGGGCTTCTGCTTGACCCCTATTTTTCAGCAACAAAACTTGAATGGATATTGTCAACAAGACCCGAACTTAAAAAAAGAAGTACCCTTGCTTTTGGCACACTTGATTCCTGGATAATATTTAAACTTACAGGTCAGCATAAGACAGATATATCCAATGCAAGCAGGACCATGTTATTTAATATAAATGATTTTAAATGGGACGGGGAGCTGCTGGATATTTTTGGAGTCAGCAGCAATATTTTACCCCGGGTACACAACAATTACGGAAACGGGATTTTCGGCCATACTTACAGTGATTCAGTTTTCGGGCGAAGCGTACCAGTATGTGCAGTTTTTGGCGACCAGCAGTCGGCCCTTTTTGGCCAGATGTGTTTTAATGAGGGTGACAGCAAGTCAACTTTCGGGACCGGAAGTTTTCTTATGATGAACACCGGCAGAAATAAAGTCGAAAGCAAAAATAATCTTCTTGCCACTGTCTTTTACCAGGATGATTCCGGAAAAGTGTATTATGCGCTTGAAGGTTCCACATATAATTCCGGAAGCATATTCCAGTGGTTAAAGGAAGAGCTGGGACTTATAAAAGACTACAGCGAGATTGAAAAATTTGCACAGCAAACAGGATTCCAGGAGACACTTTTTATTGTTCCCGGTTTTACCGGGTTGGGTGCGCCTTTCTGGGACCCCTATGCAAGGGGCCTTATTATTGGAATTGAAAGATCCACAGGTAAAAGCCAGATAATAAGGGCCGCCCTTGAAGCAGCCGCTTACAGCACAATGGATGTAATGAGCGCAATGAAGCTTGACACAGGAATGGATTTTAATTTTTTAAAAATCGATGGCGGCCTTTCACGCAATAAAGTTTTTAGCAGGATACTCTCAGATATTACCGGGACAAAGGTTATAAGGTTTTCAATGGAAGAGCTGACCTCACTTGGGGCATGTTTTGGCGCCGCACTTGGCCTGGGTCTTGTAAAAAATCCTGCTGAGTTAAAAGATAATAGAAAGGAAGAATCCTTCCTGCCGGGCATCGATAAAGAATTCCGAAGCAGGCTTTACAGCAACTGGACAATGGCAGTACAAAAATCAAGAAACTGGATATGGGATTTAAAAAAATAAAAACACAGATTGCTGTAATCGGGGCAGGCATAGCAGGCTGTGCAATTGCAAGAGAGCTTTGCAGGTATAAACTTGAAACAGCAGTAATTGAAAAAGAAGCTGATGTCTCCTGGGGAACCACTAAAGCAAACAGCGGGCACATACATCCCGGTTATGCAGGGCCTGCAGGCACACTCAGGCTCTCGACCTGCAGGAAGGGACAGCTGCTGTTTTTAAAAAATTCAGAAGAACTTTCTATCCCGGTGAAGTGGATAGGCTCTCTCCTTCATATTTTCCGGACCGAAGAATTAAACGAACTTAACCACCTGCTCAAGCAGGGCAAAGACAATGGCGTGCCGGGCCTTGAAATCATTACTGACAGAAAACGCATAAAAAAACTTGAACCAAACATTTCTGAAAATGTAATTGCATCATTATACTGCAGGGAACACTATATCTGCTCACCTTATGAGGCAGCAATTGCAATATTTGAAAACGCAAAAACAAACGGGGCAACTTTTATATTTGACACAAAAGTAACCGGCATTGAATATGACAGGACGCAAAAAACCTTCCTTATAAGTGCAGTGGATTATTTCGGCAGTAAAAAGTCAATAGAATCGGAATATATTGTAAACGCAGCAGGTGTTTATGCTGATGATATAGCAAGGCTTGCAGGGGACCACTCTTTTTCAATAAAGGCAATAAAGGGGCAGTATTACCTGCTTGACCCTGATGTAAAAAACCTTGTTAACCATCTGAACATAAGGGTTGCAGACAAGACAAATGCCAGGTCAAAAGGTATGTATGTAGGGCGCACATATCACGGAAATGCAATTTTCGGGTCAAATTATGAAGTCACAGATAAAAATGATCTGACAACATCGAAAAAATCCCTTGACGAGATAAAAGAAAAACTTTCAGATATGGTCGACAGAATCCCTTATGACAAAGTAATCACAACATTTGCAGGCCTGAGGGCATATGCAGACACAGGAGACTTTGTCCTGGGGCCCTCACCGGCAAACCGCAAGTTTATCAATGCTGCCGGCATACAATCGCCGGGCCTTACATGTGCGTTTCTTATAGCAGAACTGACAGCTCAGGCATTAAAAGATGAGGGCCTTAAATTAAGGCCCGATCCGGCATACATACCTGAAAGAAAAAAAACTGAATCACTAAATAAGGATGACTTCAGCAATAATAATGTCCTTTATAAAAAAGACAACTTCTTTGGCCGGATTGTGTGCCGATGTGAAAAGGTAACAGAAGCCGAAATTATAGAAGCAATAAAAAATGGGGCGACAACAGTCGATGGCGTCAAGTTCAGGACAAGGGCCGGAATGGGCAGGTGCCAGGGAGGATACTGCATGCTCAGGGTTGTTAAAATACTGGCAAGGGAGCTTAAAATCCCGGAAGAAAATGTCACTAAATCCGGCGGGGATTCTTATATTACAAAATACAGGATGGATTGATTTGCAGCAAAGCGAAAAAATATACAATATAACAATAATCGGTGCGGGTCCGGCGGGCCTTGCGGCAGCCTGCAGATGCGCGGAGCTGCAGGTAGAAGACGTACTTCTTATCGAAAGGGACTCTTACACGGGAGGAATTCTGCCCCAATGCATTCATGGGGGTTTCGGGCTGAAGATATTTAACACTGAACTCACAGGACCCCAGTATTGCCAGATTTTTACAGACAAGCTTGAAAAAACGGATGTTTGCTTAAAGCTTGATACAATGGCGCTCAGTATTGAAAGCAGATGCGGCCTGCCCTATAAAGAGGTAATCATTGCAAGCAGGCAGGATGGTTTCCAGTCAATAAAAACCCGAACATTAATACTTGCCCTTGGCTGCAGGGAAAGGACAAGGGGCCAGGTAATGATACCGGGCTCCAGGCCAGCCGGAGTTTATACAGCGGGCCTTGTGCAGCGCATGGTAAATATAGAAGGGTTTCTTCCGGGCAGGGAAATCGTAATACTTGGCTCAGGCGACATAGGCCTTATTATGGCAAGGCGCCTTTCACTTGAGGGCTGCAAAGTAAAGGGCGTATTTGAGCTGATGCCCTTTTCTACGGGGCTTTTGCGGAACATCTCACAATGCCTTGAAGATTTTAATATAGAACTGCACCTTAGCCACACAGTTACAAATATATATGGTGATAAAAGGCTCGAAGCCATTGAGGTATGCAGGGTAGATGAGGGACTTAAGCCAATCCGCTCCAGCGCAAGGAAAATAAAATGCGACACCCTTCTGCTTTCAGTCGGGCTTATTCCTGAAAACGAGCTATCAAAGACATGCGGCATTGACATGGACCCTTATACAGGCGGCCCGAAAGTGGATGAAAACCTGCAGACATCACAGGAGGGCATTTTTTCCTGCGGAAATTCACTTTTTGTATATGACCTTGTAGACAATGTGACAATAGATGCATATATGGCCGCCGAAAATGCTGTATCATATATTTCAGTAAACCGGAATAAAAGCAATATAAGCGCTGCCGGCCCGGTGCCCGCAGAAGTAGCATGTGTTGAAATCATTCCCGGTGAAAATGTCTTGCATGTTGTGCCGCAGCTTATAAAAAGTGCAAGAGATACAGTTTTTAATATAAGAGCCAGAATACCATTGCGAAACGCTGTCCTTGAATTTTCACCTGGCAGTTTTTCAAAAAGAATACAATATGTAAATCCTGGAGAAATGATTATTGCAAAGCTTACAAAGCAGCAAATAGAAGAAATAATTGCCGAAAATCTAAATTCAAAAGAGCCCGTAAAAGTAAGCCTGAAAAGAGGAGGGCTTTCCTGATGGCCAACGTAAAAAGAAAAATGAGATGCATAGTTTGTCCGGAGGGATGCAGCCTGCTTGTTGAATATGATAAAAATACCGGCCGGCCCATAATGATAGAGGGCCACAAATGTAAAAGAGGCATTAAATTTGCAGAAGACGAAATAAAAAATCCATTAAGGACCCTGACTACAACTGTCAGGATTTCCTCAAAGAAAGCCGCAAGGCTTGCCGTGAGGAGCAGCATACCTGTCGGCCGGGATAAGATGCTGCAAATAATAAAGCATGTAAGGCAAATTGAAATAAAGGCGCCTGTGAATATGGGTGATATAATAATCCATGATGTGCTTGGAACTGGCGCTGATATAATATCCTGCTCTTCAATAAAGGAATAGTAATATTTTTAAACGGGTTTATTGTTTAAAAAGTCCACTTAAATAAGTTTAAACAGATTTCAATATCCAGTTTTTTATATCTTCATAAACCTCTGCCCTGTTTGTCTCATTTACAAGTTCATGCCGGGCGCCTTCATAAAGCTTCATTTCAACATTTTTAAGGCCGGCTTTTCTGTAGGCCGCAAAGACTTTCCGTACACCCCTGCCAAATGCGCCAAGCGCACATTTTGTTCCTGAAATTATAAAAATAGGCATATCTGCCGGTATTTTTTTTAAATTCTCTATATCATTTACCCTGTAGGTCGCCCTTACAAGCTCAAGGTAAAAAGCAGCCGAAAACAGCGAGTAGCAATACGGGTCAGCAAGCATTGCATCAACCATTTTTTCATCCCTGCTTATCCAGTCAGCAGAAGTCCTCACAGGCTTAAAGCAACTGTTGTATTTTTCAAATGTAAGCTTTTTATGAAACGGGCTCTTTGCCCCGGGGCCCTTTTTGCTGATTACCATGTTGGCAACAAGTATTCCAGCCTGCCCTAACGGTCCGGGGGAAGCCATTGTTGAAGAAAGTATTGCACCTTTTATATTTTGCGGCGCAGCCATTAAAATATCCTGGGCAAGAAAAGAACCGGCGCTGTGCCCGAATAAAAATACGGGTCTTTGCGGATATTGGCCGGCAATAATACAATTCAGCATGTTCAGGTCTTTTAAAACAAGGGCCCAGCCATCCCTGTCAGCATAATGGCCAAAATCTGCCTGGTTCTGTGCTGTCCTGCCATGCCCTCTCTGGTCGGCAGCATAAACTGCAAAGCCATGGCTTGTAAGGAACCGGGCGAAATCTGCATACCTGCCGGCATGTTCGCCCATGCCATGAATTATATGTAACACGGCTTTTACATCGTTCCTATTATCAGGAAGCCACCTGTAAGTAAAAATATTTTTTCCATCAACAGATGAAAAGCTGAAAGTATCCTCTTTCAATTTTTAACCCTGCCTTTCATAAATCACTGCCGGTTTTATTTGAGGTTCTCAGGATTTAAACACAGCAGATCTTCAGTTACAAATAACCCGTCTTTTCTTACCAGGACATCATCAAAATAAATCCCGCCGCCGCCATACTCAGGCGTCTGTATATAAATCATATCCCAGTGCATTGCAGATTTGTTGCCATTGCTTGCTTCTTCATAGCACTTGCCGGGTGTAAGATGAAAACTTCCCATGATTTTTTCATCAAAAAGAGCGTCCTTCATGGGTTTTAATATGTAGGGGTTTACGCCCAATGCAAATTCTCCTATGTACCTTGAACCCTTATCAGTATCCAAAAACTTATTGAGTTTTTCTGTCTCGTTAGAAGTGGCTTTTATTATTTTGCCGTTTTTAAACTCGAACCTGACATTTTCATAAGTGACGCCCTGCTCCAGCTGGGGGATATTAAAAGTTATAAAACCGTTAACCGAGTTTTTAACAGGAGCAGTATACACTTCACCGTCAGGAAGGTTCATTTCACCTGCGCATTTGACTGCAGGGATGCCTTTTATTGAAAATGAAAGGTCAGTATCTTGTCCGGTAATCCTTACCCTGTCAGTGTCATTCATACGCTTAACGAGGTTATCCATAGCTGCAGACATTTTTTCATAATCAAGATTGCAGACAGTAAAATAGAAATCTTCAAAATCTTCAAGGCTTGTATTTGCAAGCTGTGCCATTGAATAGTTCGGGTAACGCAGTACGACCCATTTTGTGTTGTTAATCCTGTAATCAGTAATAATTTCTGTATAATCCTTCATATATAAAGAAATTTTTTCCATTGGAAGGTCGCCAAGCTCATTTACATTATCATGCGCCCTTATACCGATATAGGCATCCATACCCTTCATTTCTGCCAGGTCTATTTTTTTCATAAACTCAAGCTGCTCCATTGTGCAGTTCTTTATTATTTCCCTCACCACGGTATTGTCTTTTAAAGCAGCAAAAGGCAAGCCGCCTGCCCTGTAAACTTCCCTGATAATAGCTTTTAAAAGCAGCATCGGAGTGTTTCCGAAACAGTCTACCAGCACCTTTTCACCCTTTTTTACCCTGCAGGAATAATTTACAATTATTTCTGCAAGTTTCTGTATCCTGGGATCCATTTTATCTCCTCATTTAAAAAAATTTATTTTTATAAAACCGGTTTAAAATACTTATAACCCGATGGATTGCAAACTGACAATTCAACTGCATATAAACAGTTTTTGCTCAAAAATAAAAAATCCACGGCACAGTATAATACAACCGGCAACTTATGAGATATAATATAACAAATTTTGCATATAAAAAATTCTATTTTTTATAAATAATAAAATGAAAATAAGAACCGGATTAATTACGATTTGTATTTTAATACTATCTGCAGCCAGCCTTTCGCTGCAGGGATGCTGCATCCGGACAGGCTTTGACTTTTTAACCAGGGACAGCAATTCCAATACAGGCAATTTCCCTGATTCCGCAACCAGCCCGGAAACCGGAAGCCTTAAAGAAACAGCAATTGAAGATACCTCAGCAACTGTTACTGGAAGTGATGGACCTGAAGATACAGCAGATACTTCAGACACTTCTGGTACACAAACCGGGCAGGAAACCGGGCAAAGCAATGGCAGAAGCGCAAATATTACAATATCTTATTTCTTTGACATCCAGGGCAGCACAAACAGGATAGAATTCATAACTGTCATACCTGATGACTACCATTTGCGGCAGGATGTAAGAGAAATAAGATTCAGCATCGAGCCATCTGAGATTTACACTTCAAACTATACAAAGTACGCAAAATTCTTATTTACCGGGCCGGCAAATGACTTTACGCTGGATATAAATATTGAAATGGAAATATTTGATTATGACCTCGAAAATGCAATTGCTGCAGCAGCGGAAGGAAGTGCCCCGGCACTGAGCAGCCAGGACCATTTAAAATACAGCTCAGGTGAAAAAAATATAGATACCGGCGACCCTTCAATAGTCAGTGCGGCAGAAAAACTCAATGAAACTGACCAGTTAAAGCTTACCAGGCAGATATATGATTTTGTGCTTGAAAACCTGTATTACCAGGGGTATAACCCTGGCGACTGCGGAGCTGCAGGAGCGCTTGCAAAAAGCGGAGGGGACTGTACCGAATACGCAGACCTTTTTGTGACACTTTGCAGGGTAAAGGGAATACCTGCCAGAGTGATCGAAGGCTATACAGCAGATGCGCCGCCTTCTGAAATGCCGATGGGCCATAACTGGAGCGAAGCATATATTAAAGGCATAGGATGGGTGCCTTTTGACTGTATATTTGATGATAATAATGGAGACTCGGCAGAAACAACCTTTTATAACCTAAAAGATGTTTACATCTACAACAGCTTTGTAAGAAACGACCCTGCAATGTTTGGTTATCATTATTTTGCCTATTATTATTACGGTGATGAAATAAGTGTTGAAAAATCTGTAACAATAAATTCCTGAAATCATTGCCTGCTTTTTCTAAAGTAGTAATATTAAGATTATGGAAGAAAAAATAAAAATTAAGCCTCCTGCAAATTCTCTGTTATTTAAAATATATGACGCTGCAGGCATGCAGAGATGGAACGACCAGATACGCGCGATTGAAATGACAGAGCTGGACAAGCAGGCGCACAAGATGATAACAGCTTATGTCATGGGAAAAATACAGCAGGAACAGCAAGGCGAAAAATTAAACTGGATAGATATCATAGAATACGGGCTGTTTGAATTTCTGCAGAGGATAATACTTACAGACTTAAAGCCGCCACTGTTTTATGAGATTATGCAGGACAGGGAAAAATACAATAAGCTTAACCAGTGGGTTTTTGACAAAATTTATCCGGACATAGAAAGCCTGGGGAGCAGTTTTTGCAAAAATTTCAGCAAATATATAACCGGCGGTGCGGATTTTGATGGAAATTACACAGATGTAAGCAGGGCAATACTTGGAGCGGCACATTTCTATGTAACTAAATGGGAGTTCAAATTAATAGAAAAATTCAACCCTGGTGGATACCAGGTTGAAGAAATAAGAAAAAACATAGACAGCCAGCAGGAAAAGTACTGCAGCCTGCCCGGGGTGAAAAAATTCCTTGAGAGCCAGGAACTGATGGCATTTATAGATATTTGCGGCCAGCTTCGTTTCCAGTTAAGGTGGAGCCATCTTTACCGTGTTCCCAAAACATCTGTTCTTGGGCACATGCTTGTTGTTGCTGTTTTTTCATACCTGTTTTCCTATGTGCTGGGTTTTGACAGTGAGAGGATGATAAATAACTACTTTACGGGGCTTTTCCATGATTTGCCCGAGGTACTTACCAGAGATATCATAAACCCTGTTAAAAAATCTGTAGAGGGCCTTGACGAACTTATTAAAGATTATGAAAAAAGCGAGATGGAAAAAAAGATATACAAGCTGCTTCCGGTAAAATGGCACAATGACATCAGGATGTTTACAGAATCCGAGTTTGAAGATATAAAAGCAAGAGACGGCAAACTCGTAAAAGCCGCCGATGACCTTGCGGCATTCATTGAGGCATACCTTTCCATAAAAAACGGCATAAAAAATGATAACCTTCTGGGTGCAATGGAAAACCTGAGGCGCAAGTATAAGGATGTACAAATCTGTGGCCTTGATTTTAACACTATATATAAAGATTTCCCGAAGGCGTTTTAAGGAGATAAAATAAACCTGTAATTAATTTTCACTTATGTCAGACAAAAGACTCATCAGTAAATCAGCCTACCTTATTTACAGGCAATGCCCGAAATATTTCTGGTATTATATAAATGACAGGAAAAGTATTCCTGAGCATGACCAGAGGGCAAAATTCAACTTTAAAATAGGTCATATTACAGGCAAACTTGCAAAACTGTACCACAGCGATGGTATCGAAGCAGACTGTAATGGAAGCATTGAAGAAAACCTTCAAAGGACAAAACAACTCCTTGGTTTGGGCAGGCCTGTTTTTGAGGCGGGCTTTCTTGCGGAAGCAGGCAAAACTTCGGGCGGGGCACCATTAAATATTTATGCAAGAGCCGACATACTGGTTCCCGTAGACGGTACCAGAGCCTGGGATATAATAGAAGTCAAAAGCTCAACAGGAGTAAAGGCTATAAACCTGTCAGATGTTGCGTTCCAGAAATACTGCTACATGCAGGCAGGCCTTGATATCAGGAATTGTTATGTAATGCATATTAACAGCAGTTATGTGATGAACGGCAGACTTGACCCTTATGGTATATTCCGGTTCACAGATGTGACTGAAGAAGCGGATAAAATAATGCCTCATATTAAAAATGATTTAAAGCAGATGGCTCTTGTCATGGCAAGTGAACGGGCCCCATCAACAGGTGTCGGCAAATACTGTGACAGCCCGTTTAATTGTCCGCTTAAAACTGTATGCTGGGAAAATGTAAGCGACAGCAGTATTTTTTATCTTTACTCGCTTACAAAAAAAACTGCCAGGCGCATGGCTGAATGCGGCATCGGGCATATATATGAAATACCTGAAAGTTTTCCCGGGATAAACCCCAAACAAAGAATCCAGATAGAATGCGTTAAAAAATCACAGAGCTGGACAGACAGGGCTGCAATAAAAGAATTTATCAAAGGAATCGAATACCCGCTCTATTTTCTGGATTTTGAGACTTTTGCATCACCTTTTCCGCTTATTGAAGGAACCAGGCCCTACCAGGCGATACCTTTCCAGTTTTCTCTCCATATTGTTGAGACCCCGGAAAGCGTGCCCCGGCACCATTCTTTTCTTGCTGACGGAAAAAGTGATCCAAGGCAAAAACTCTCAGAAGCTCTGATGAAAAAATTCGGCTTTGTCCCGGGCGATGACGGGAGGTCCTTTAAAGGAAGCCTTATTGTGTATAATGAATCAGTTGAAAGATCCATATTAAAGGACCTGGCAGCATTTGACCCAGGCAATGAAGGATGGATATTCAGGATATCAGGCAGGATAATTGACCTTTTTGATCCTTTTAAGAATTTCTATTTCTATAGTGTTTTGCAAAAAGGAAGTGCGTCAGTAAAAAAGGTGCTTCCTGCACTTACTGAAAAAAGCTATTCGGAAATGGCAATTACAAATGGCGATATTGCCAGTATAACATTTCTTTCGGGCTCTACCCTTTGGAAAGATTTCATTTATGAAAATAACCTTGGAACCATTAACGGCAAATCTGAAACTGATTTAAAAGCTTGCGGTAATATGAAAGATGAGATGCTCATGCAACAGACAAGAGAAAACCTTGAACAATATTGCAGGCTTGATACTGAAGGGATGTATCATATACTTGAAAAACTAAAAGAGATTGTCCGCATTTGCACTTAGAATATTTAGGGATTTTATGCTATATTATTTTCTTTATTTAAAAACGGGCAAGTTTTATGCTTGGAGGAACAAATGGCGAAGCAATGTATTGAATGCGGTAAGGAAATAAAGGAAGAAACAGACTCTTCTTATTGTGCCAAATGTGATGAGATGCTTGATAAGAAGTTCGAAGCAATTGAGGACAATATAATTGTTTACAAGGAGCTTATGGAAAATGAAGTTGTTGTCCTTAATAAATTTGAAAAAGAGGATATTGTAGAGATGTATGGCAGGGTATACGATAAATTCAGGGAAGAAGGGGAATTTACCGAGGACCAGGCAAGAGTAATGAACCAGATAATAAACACATTCGGGCTCACCTCTTCAGATGTCGGAAAAGATAAAATCATAGAATACAAAGAAGGCACACACGCAAAAAAAATAGACAAGGATAAATGCCCTAACTGCGGAAAAGACATAAAAGAAGATTTTAATCTTTGCCCGTACTGCGGCTACAGACTGAAATTATAATTTTAACTGTTAATCAGGCGCTATATTACAAGGCATTATATTAAAAATCATGTTAAAAAAAATACTATTGGCATGCACCGGTCTTGCTGCAGCATTTATTATATTACTCTCCCAGGTTTCGTGCTGTTTTTCATTTGACTTTGGTCAATCCGGCATAACATCAGGAGGGGAAGAGTGGGAAGAAAGCAATGCACAGGACACCGAAACTGAAACTGCTGAAACCACAGCAGAAGAATCGACGCTGCTTGAAAAACCCGAGCCATATTTAATTTCGAAATTAAAAATCCCCGGCCAGGCAATTGACGTAAAATCACAGGGCGGATTTGCTTACCTTACTAACGACCTGGGTATTTTATTTGTAATTGATGTAAAAGATAAAGAAAACCCTTCTATAACCGGCAAGTGCAGTGGAATAAATGCTGCAAACATAGTAATGATACAGGGTGACTATGCTTACATATCATACACTGACTGGCAGAGCCCCCAGGATGAGACAGGGGAAACCAGCAAAGGCCAGCAGTCAGGCATTACAGAGATATATTCGATTTGCGGTTTTAAAATCATAGATATAAGAGATAAGAAAAACCCTGTTATTGCCGGTGATTATATTTCAGGTTCAACGGGCAAAAAATCAGTACAGGGCCTTGTAATACAGGGTGATTATGCATACCTTAACTCTACCAGGCTATTTGATGATTACTCAGAGAGCGCACTTGAAATCATTGATATAAGCGACAAGTCAAACCCGGTTCTTAAGGGCCAGTGCAGCATCGAGGGGCAGCCAAACGGCCTTTTTATCTCCGGCAACTATGCCTTCCTTAACAACACTTACTATGATTACCTGGCAATGGACTATACAGGCCAAAGCAGGTTTTTTACAGTGGACATTACAGACAAGGAAAAACCATTTGTTGCAGGCTCATGTAAAGTACCGGCAAATTCATGGTCAGTATTTTTAAAAGGCGGAGCAGCTTACCTTTCAAGCAGCAAATATGATGAAGAAAACCAGGAATATACAGACAGCCTGCTGCAGATTGTTGACATTTCAGATCCGTTAAAACCTTTTGCTGCGGGCAGCTGCAGCATTGCAGGCGGAGCATGGGAGATTGACATGAAAGATGATTTTCTTTTTGTCTCAAATAATGAAGGGGGCATTGCAGTAGTAGATACAAGCGATATTGCAAAACCAAAAGTCGTAACTCAACTTAACACCGGCGGAAATTCATATGATATTGCCATAAGCGGTGATTATGGCTATATAGCAGACGGATTCCAGGGGCTTGCAATAATCGGCCTGCAGAAAAAAGAACCAGGGGAGGGCCTTATTGTGGAAGATACTGCAGAAGGCGCCAACAGGGCACCTGTCGCAGAAATTGAAGTATTTGGAGATAAAACAAAGGGCGGAGACTTTATAAGCTATAACCCGGTTTTTTTTTCAGCTATTGACTCATATGATCCTGAAGGCAATAAGCTGACATACTCCTGGGAGATAGACGGCACAAAACTTATAGAAAATAATAGCGGGCAGAGTTTTATAACAGGACTGACAGATTTAACCGGGAAGCAGTTTGCAATTTCCGAAAAGGGCGATGAAGCTGCTATAAGTTTTAGCCGGTCCGGGAGCTACATTGTAAAAGTATATGTATCAGACGGGGATAATGAAGCTTCAGACGAGGTCCTTATCCAGGTAAAAGAAGAAAATACTTTGATGGAGCCCTTAAAGGAACATAATTTTGATGTCAGGATAGAATGCACTCTTATAAACAACAGCAACCTTACACTAAAAGAACTCGAGTGTTATTTGCGGACCCCTCTTACATATTCTCCCTGGCAGACAATAAATAAAATCACAGCAAGCGTTGCCGATACGGATCAGCTCTTTGATGATTCCTGGAACATGCTGACACATTTAAAATTCAACAAATCCTTAAAAGTCGAAAGCGGCAAAAAAATATCAGCAAACATTGTCAGTAATGTATCAATGTATGAATATAATATCAGGAAATTATCCACGGAAAACCTTGATTATGAAAGTAATGACGAGGA